>JAHFMP010000034.1 GCA_023267795.1 Candidatus Woesearchaeota archaeon
AGCAATTGTAGTTATTCTCAAGGAATCGGCTTAATTAATTCTGTCCCACACCCGAGTGGAGACATTTATTAATAAAACAATAACAAACATTAAATAAAGAGAAAAAGAACCATGTTTCATGCTTCAATTCAACAAAAACAATCTCGCTGACTCTTCTTCACCATATCTTCAGCAACACAAAAACAATCCTATTCACTGGCAGGAATGGTCAAAAGAGATTCTTGATTATGCAAAAAAAGAAAACAAGATTCTTTTTGTTTCAGTAGGCTATGCAACCTGTCACTGGTGCCACGTCATGGCTGCTGAAGCATTCTCCAATAATGAAATTGCGGATTTTCTCAACGAGCATTTTGTTGCAATCAAAGTAGACAGAGAACAACGTCCAGACATTGACCAGTACATGATGGCATTTCTCATAGAACAGCAAGGCCATGGTGGTTGGCCGTTAAACGTTATTTGTACTCCTGATGCAAAACCTTTTCTTGCAATGACCTATGTTTCTGTTGTTCAAAAATATGGGATGTCAGGATTGCTGGATATACTGAAGCATGCTGTTGCTTTCTATGAACAAAACAAAGAAAGAATTTCTGCTTTTACTTTTTCATCTCATGTAGCAGAGGTAAAGGATGAGAAAGAACTTATTGAAGCATATTCTTTTTCATATAATGAACAGTCAGGGGGGTTTAGCGCAGCTGCACAATTTCCTCCGCACAACACATTATTATTTTTACTATATTATTATGAAAAAAATAAAAATCAAAAAATAAAAACAATGGTGGAGAAAACA
The DNA here is from genome assembly GCA_023267795.1 of Candidatus Woesearchaeota archaeon. Taxonomy (GTDB): domain Archaea; phylum Nanobdellota; class Nanobdellia; order Woesearchaeales; family DSVV01; genus JACRPI01. The sequence continues at coordinate 788 of JAHFMP010000034.1, forward strand.
CTTGACGCAATGGCAACACGTGGATTGCATGATCACTTGCAAGGCGGCTTTTACAGGTATTGCGTTGATTCTTCGTGGTTAATTCCTCATTTTGAGAAAATGTTGTATGATCAGGCACTGTTATTGTGGGTGTATAGTATAGCATACAAAGTGCTGAAAAAAGAAGAGTACAAACAGACAGTAAAAAAGCTTTTAGTTTGCCTTGAAGAAACATTTCATGACAAAGAAACAGGCCTCTATTATTCAGGTCATGATGCAGATACAGCACATCAGGAAGGTGTTACTTATTTGTGGACTAAAGAAGAACTTCAAAATGTGTTGTCTAATGATGAGTTTGTGCAATTTTGTTCACTATATGAAATAACTGATTCAGGGAATTTTGAAGGAAAAAATCATTTGCTGAAAAAGAAGTTTGCATTCATGAATGTAGTAGAGAACAAATTACTGCTGGAACGCAAAAAACGAGCACAGCCATTTGTTGACAGGAAAATAATTACAAGTTGGAATGCGTTGACAGGCATTGGATTGCTCATGGCTTGGCGTTGCACTGATAATATGGCAGCATTAGAAAAAGCAAATATCCTTTTTGACAATCTCATAAAAAAACATTATACTCAAAACAAAATTATTCATTCTTCTTTTGGCACTTCTATTCAAGAGCAGGAATTTCTTGAGGATTATTCAGCAGTGCTTCTTTTTGCAACGTATTTGTATGAGGAAAATTTTCATGAAAAAACAAAACAATTAATAGAAACATTGTATCAGAAAATTATTTCTTTTAACGTAAATTCTGTTTGGATAGAAAGTAGAAATCCAGATTTTGTTTCAGTACCTGCGCAAAACTATGATCATCCAACTCCATCAAGCGTTTCTCTTGCAGAGTTTGCTCTTCTTCGCACAAATATTATTTTAGGAAAAGAATACAGACATAGTTCTGGAAATTATACTTCTGCTCTTTCCCATGATTTTTTTAATTTGCAAACCTTTTTTAGGAATGGCAACTTTCATATATTTTATACTTCGAAAAATATTCCATGGCAGCAATTGCCAATGAATTCAATGCAAGTATTTGGTAATGGGGAAAAACAATGACAACAATTCGAAAACATGAAGTTACTTTAATTAGTGGCGATGGAACAGGACCAGAATTAGCAGAGCAGGCAAAAAGAGTTCTTGATATTCTCGGAAAAAAATATGGATTCATGATCAGCTGGGATATTTTGGATGCAGGTTTCGCAGTTTTTCAGAAAACAGGAATTGCATTGCCACAAGAGGTCATTACTTCAATAAAGAAAACAAAAGTGGTTTTGAAAGCGCCTATTACAACTCCAGTGGGAAAAGGATTTCGAAGCATTAATGTTGAGCTTCGGCATTTGTTTGACCTTTATCAAAATATTCGTCCTGCAAAATCATATAGTGGTGTTCAATCAAGATATAAAAATATTGATCTTGTTATTTTCAGAGAGAATACAGACGACATATATATTGGTGTGGAATTTGAGCATGGAAAAGCAGAGACAGTAGAACTAATAAAAACAATTCAAAATCTTAATCCTGCTGGAAAAAAAATAGCAGATGATTCAGGAATTTCCATAAAGCCTATTTCTATTGAAAAAAGCAGACGAATTGTCAAAGCAGCGTTTGAGTATGCAGTGAAACATGGAAGAAAAAAAATAACTGCGGTCCATAAAGCAAATATCATGAAACATACAGATGGACTTTTTCTTCAGACAGCGCAGGAAATTGCAAAAGAATATCCGCATATTGAATTTACTGATTGTATTGTGGATAATATGTGCATGCAGCTTGTCCAAAAACCAGAGTTGTATGATGTTCTTGTCCTGCCGAATTTGTATGGCGATATTATCAGTGATTTGTGTGCAGGGCTTGTTGGTGGTTTAGGCATTACTGCTGGTGCAAATATTGGAGATGGCTGTGCAATGTTTGAGGCAGTGCATGGTTCTGCACCAAAGTATGCGGGGTTAAACAAAGTGAATCCTTCTGCGTTTTTGTTTGCATGCAAAATGATGTTAGAGTATCTTGGTGAAGAAAAAGCAGCATTTGCATTAGAACTGGCAATTGCAGCAGTTATTGCAGAAGGAAAATATGTAACCTATGATTTGAAGCATGATAGGAATGATCCAACAGCAGTAGGAACAAAAGAGATGACTGATGCGATTATTGATGTTGTGATTAAATGATTAATTTTAAAAAGACGAGTGCCTGAAAAATAAAAATGTCACAAAACATACTCTATGTCTGCAATGGCTGTTGCTGTGGCCATATTGAAAAAGGAAACTCTCTTGTCAAAAATTCACTTTTTCACGAGCTTCTTGCTGCAGAAGATTTGGATAAAACAGTCACAATAGAAAAACCTTATTGTCTTGGCCCATGCAGAATGGCAAATGTGGTAAAAGCAAGAATACACGGCAAACACTACTGGTTCAGCCAAGTAAACAAAGAAGAAGATGTCCATGCTGTAATTCAATTTCTTAAAAATCCAAAAGAAATTCCTAAAGTGCTGGAAAATAAACAATTGCCGTATGATTGATAATTGACTTACTGTCCTTCCTTTAATTCTGCAATTTTTCCCAGTTGCTCGCAGTTTTGTTTGACATACGGATTTGCAATTTCATTGCAGACTGTGTAATCAAAGAGGTTAAATGCAAAGTGAACCCAGCAGGAATCTCTTGTATTGTCTGCAACAATTGCCTCGCAATAGCTTTTATCCATGCTTTCTCTTGCAACAGCTGCATAACACTCATCATTTTTTGTGAGTGAAACAATCAAATCACAATACAGGATTGCATTAGCAGCATCTGTTGCAGCTATTTCTTTTGCTGCTGCATAATTCTTGTAGTCATCTGCACCAACTGCATACGCTTCTGTTGCTGTTTCAACAACTTCTGACAGCTGTTCTTGTTCTGTTTCTTTGCTTGTTTCTTCTGATTCTGTTTCTTCAATTTTTTCTGTTTCTTTTGTTTTTTGCTCTTTTTGTGCAGCTTCTTCCTCTGCTGCATCAAGAGCTTGCTTATCAATACTGACAGTGAAATCTGCTGTTGCCTGGTTGCTTGTTGTTCCATAATTCATTTTCACATCCAGTTCGTATGCCCCTGATGCTATTGTTCTTGCAATAATATGCTTCTCGTTTTTTAAAGGGTCATTGATGTTAAAAGAAAGCTGCCAGCTGTCAACACGAGTCAATGTCTCTTTTTCGTTTATTGTATAATACAATGTAATTGGATATTTTCTTTCATCAGGAAAATTTATGAAATCATTATTAATGGAAAGTGTTTCTCCTGGTGCAAGAGTATCAAGATCCACTGTCACTGAAAAATCAATTGCCTCATCTTTCTTGAATTCTGTGTTGAAAAAAAACCATGCAGTTGCTCCAAGTGCTCCTGCAATCAAGAGCATAACAAAGACAATCAAAAGTGTTTTTTGTGATGGAATAGATATTTGGAATGTTTTTTTCTCTGCATCAGCAAGTGCTTGTTTGACAAGCGTTGGAGAATATCTGTTTTGCAGCAGGAATCTCTCGATCTGCCCATAAGTGTATCCTTGTTTGATATACTGTTTGATATAGCTGACAAGCATCTTCTCCTGCGATTGAAACTCAGTTTGCTGTTGGAGAGGCGCAGTTTTTGTTGCATGCTGAATATAACTGATTGCTTCATCAACTTCTTGTTGAGGATATCCATTTTGAATAAGTGCACTGCGTATTACTTCAAGCGTAAATCCATTATGAAGTTGCTGTTGGATGTATGTGACTAGTTTTCCATCTACCATTATCTGTTTTTTTTGCAAAAAGAACTATTTAAACATAGCGGAAACCTGAAACGAAAACTATTTATATTGTCTATCATAAAAAGTTATTTGGGAATAGAAAATTGGTGTTATATGGCTGATTTAAGGGTTGTTGATAAAAAAAGCAAGCGAAAAGCTGTTAGAAATAAAGATACTGCTGTCAAGCATGCGAAAGAATCAGTGAAACATGTCAGGGAGCTCAAAAAGCATGTCAAATCTCTTTCACAACAGCTTTTTCATGTGCAGCAGGATGTTGCTGAAACAAAAATCCATTATCAGCACATTCCAAAACTCTCTCTTGAAACACAGATGTTGATTGAGTCCATGAATAAACTTTCTGCTGTTGTCAAACAGCTCTTGGTATTATTTAACCAAAAAATGAGCAATGAAGAAGGGCCTCTCTTTGCAAAGCTTGATGAAATTACAGAGCAAAATGAAAAGATTGCAGAAGGAATTCTTGCTGTTGCAGAACTTGTTAAAGAGAAACAGACTCCAAAAGCGCAGATTCGTGAGTTTAATCCATACATCCAGCAAAGACAACAGCCTCTTCAGATGAGAGAGCAGATGCCTCCTCTACAAGAAATGCCGCGAGTACCTTCTGATCTTGGAAAATTTCAGTTTCCGCAAGAGCAGCAGCCTGAACAAGAAGCTCTGCTGCAGAATCAGCCACAGCCTATTCCTCAGTATACTGCACCATTGCCTCCTTTTAGCCAAACACCACGGCAGGAACATTTGCCTTCTAGAAAAAGAATGTTGTTTTAATTTCATTTCCTGTTTTTTTCTCTACTTCAATAAATCCGAATAGATTTTTTTTGTATCTCCCATTGCTTTACTGAAGGAGAGCCACCTTTGATAATTCCTTCTTTTTAATGTATTTCATGCCGAAAGTTAGGCTGGCATAGTTTATAAATGTTTTGTCTTTTTACTATTTTTAAAACACTTTGAGACGAGAAGTTAACCCTTAAAAAACCAGAATTTTTCTAAAAAGTTAGGCTGGCAAGATGAAGTTAAATTTGAGAAAGCACATAGTCAAACCTTTCTGGAGTATAATACAATTTTCCTTGTCCAGAAAGTTTTGCAAATGCAACTCTAACAGCATATTCTTTTATCACTTCTTCAACTGAAATAGTACCTTTTGTGTTTCTTTTTAAGTATTTTTTTTGCTTGGGTGTTAAATCAACTTTCTCAAGTACCTTTTCTCGAGAAAGGATAGCATCTTCAGAAAATAATGGTCTTATGTCACTTCTATAAATCTTACTTGAAGTACCAAAAAAAGAGCTTGAATTTGGAGTACCACACTCATCAAATTTAATTTCATTTAGCATATTCAAATAAGAAGTATCAATAAATCCCAAACAATAGGCTTGAATCCGAATATGTATTGGTAATAGGTAAGATTCTCCTAACTGTTCTGAAACATTTTTTATAAATTCGCGCCAAAAGATCATTCCTCTTAATTGTCGTTTAGAGTAATTACTATCTCTATAAATTCTAATTTTATTTTCTAAATCATTATTATCATGTATCATAAAAACAAAGAAATACCTTCAACTTTATCTATTTTACTATTATGAAGGGACTTCATCTATGCCCATACCAAAATCTGTAGGTATTTCCGTCTATTTCATCAAGCTTGCAAAATCCAAATCTTTCAAATTGTACAATTGCCCCAACTTCTAATTCACCAATTGCTTTTTCCCCGTATCCTTTTGCAATTGTATTGTCAGGCATTCTCACCTCAACATCAACAAGTGCATCATTTTTTGGAAGCCAATGAATAATTCTTTTTCCTTGTGCTTTGTACAATTCATAATCTTCACTGACAAATTCATATTTTTTTCCTTTTTTTGTGAAATTTAAACAATCCATTAATCGTATAATATCGCTGTCATCAATGTTATCACTGTCTTCTTGTGCAAGATAAAATTCATCATTTGTTTCAAACACCCTGCCACCTTTTTTTGTTTCAGGATGAAGATCCAGTGTAATATGTTTTTTTGGCACGTTTTTGATCATGACAGTAACAGGATCCTTAATAAAGAAGTAGCGATGCGAAATTGGGTCAATAATTTCTTTATTAAATGCGTTCAATGATTTGAAAAATTCTGCCATATCAACACTTTTGTCTGTCAGAGAAATTCCTATTTCTCTTGCAAATTTTTGAAATGCTTCTGGTTGATACCCTCTTCTTTGCAATGCACCAACAAAAGGAAGCCTTATATCCTGCCAGCCTTCAAAGTATCCTTGCTCAATCATCGCACGTGTCTTAGAACAAGAAACTTCAACATCTGTTCCAGTAAAATTAATTCTTCCAACAGAAATTGAAATTGGAGTATCTACTTTCAACGTATTGTGAATGTATTCCTGGCGCTTCGCATTGTCTGCATGATCTTTGCCGCGCAATGTATGCGTTACTTGCGTATCCATATCATCAATTGCAACTGCAAAATTCATCAACGGCCAGATCTTATACTTTTCTCCTTGTCTTGGATGTGGTAATTCATTAATTCTCAAAATTGGAAAGTCACGCATAGCTGGATTTTTATGTTTGATGTCTGTCTTAAATCGTACAACAGCTTCTCCTTGCTTGTAAATTGTAATCATGGAATTCCAGCGCTGAATATTTTCCTCAGCAGTATTGTCTCTGCATGGGCATCCCTGCATTTGCTGCACCATTTTTCTGAATTCTTCTGCATCACACAAACAAACATAAGCATACCCTTCTTCAAGCAAACTAATAGCATAGCTGTAATATAATTCCATTCTGTCAGACTGCACAATAATTTCTGCGATATTGTTCTTTGTAATCCATTGCGAATTTTCCTGAATGAGTTGGTATGCATCAGGGTAGATATTTTCAGGGTTTGTATCTTCAATTCTCAAAATCAATTTGCCCTTATATTTTTTGGCATAAAGATAATTAAGAGAAAGAATATAAGCATGACCAATGTGCAAAGGGCCAGAAGGTGAGGGTGCAAATCTGAACGTTGCTTTCTCTCCAGAATAATGATGCGGGAGTTCTTTCAGCTCATGTCTTTGTTCTTTTGGTTTTTCTTCTAAAAGCTCAGGTGCAAGAACAGTGAGTTGCACTTTTTGCTGATCAATAGTCATTGCATTGATTTCTTTTACAATAGATGCAACAATAATCTGAATCTGTTGAATATCCTTTTTGTACTCAGAATGCTCTGCAAGAACTTTTCCAATAACGTTTCCTGCATTTGCAGTGCCATTAAATTTTACAGCATTTTGCAATGCATATTTTTTTGCAATTTGTTTGATCTCTTTTTCCATATAAGCTGATTTTTAATAAACTTTAAATACTTTGCCGTTGTTGCGATTTGCAGACAGCATGCCTAAAACAGAGATAACAAAAAGAAGGTGATGAAGGGATGAGAAAAATTTGCTTGATTAATCAAAAAGGCGGTGTTGCGAAAACAACAACAACAATAAATCTTGCAAGTGCGCTTGCAGCAAATGAAAAAAGAGTTCTTATCATTGATCTTGATCCGCAAGGAAATATTGGAACATGCCTTTGTGTTCAGGGAGAAAAAACAGTTTATGATTTGTTGGTCAATGATGCTGATCCGTATGACTGCATAGTTACTGTTTCTGAAAATCTCGACATTATTACAGCAGACAGTTCTCTTGCAAAAGCAGAACTTATTATGGCAGGCCAAACAAGCAGGGAAACAGTTCTTAGACGGAAATTAGAACCTGTTTTTAACTATGATTATGTGCTTATTGATTGCCCCCCTTCTCTGAGCCTTCTCAACGTTAATGCATTACTATATGCAAATGAAGCATTTGTTCCTGTTGCAACTGATTTTTTGGCATTGGATGCATTGAAGAAAATGTCCCAAACTATTTCAGAGATCAACGAATTGTTTGACCATGACATCAAAATTACTCAGGTTATTCCAACACTTTATGACAAACGAAGCAAGGCATGCGTGACAACACTAAAAGAAATAAAAAGAGGATATGACGAACTTGTCACAAATCCCATTCGAATGAATTCTAAGATTCGTGAAGCACCTAGTCAGGGAAAGGATATATTTGAGTATGCAAAACGTTCTCCTGGTGCTATGGATTACAAGAAATTGGCTCAAACAGTTATGGAAGCAGAAGAATATGCATAATAAAAAAGAAAAAAATATTCACCACTCATCTTCGTCATCGTCGTAATAGTGCATGCATTCACCTCTCTTGAATCAATTGTCGCATTTTGATTCTTTTCTCTATATAAAGTTTACTTTTAAC
>JAHFMP010000035.1 GCA_023267795.1 Candidatus Woesearchaeota archaeon
GGCTTTTATTGATCCTGCTGCTGAGAAAAAACGTATTGCTGAAGAAAATATAAAAAGCCAACAATTAATATTTAGAGTAGAAGAAGCAAAACGAAAAAGAGAAGTAGCAGACAAAATATCAAATCCAAAGCCTTCTTTTTTTGATACTGCTTTGAAATACGCAAAAAGTATAGGAAAAAGTGTTTTTGACATGGATCTGAAAGATACACTCTGTAGTGGGTTACAGTTTTTAATAACAGGACATCCAGGAAGAACAACAATTCTATCTGTTGCTGCAACAGGACTGCTTTCACTGGTAGGAGTAGCAGAAACATTCTATGCAACAAGCCAAAATTCTGTTGGAGCAGAACAAAACTTATACTGCCCACAATCACGAAAAACAATTGAAGGCAGATTCTGCAGAGCCAACCGTTGGGATGCTGCAATTACACAAGCAGAAAAAAAATATGACATTCCGGAAGGATTGCTTGCTGGCATTGCAATGAAAGAGAGTTATGGAGATCCAACATATATTGGGAATAATGGTAATGCAGGTCTTTTTCAACTCAGTGATTCAGAGGCAAAAGAAAAAGGGTTGAATGTTTACAGCAGTTCAAGAACAGCACTACGGCATCTTGCAGATCAAGAACAGTGGAGAATGGAATTATTGAAAACACACGATCAACGCTTTGACGTTGAAAAAACAGCAGATGCTGCTGGAGAAAAACTCGCAGAACTTTTTTCTGTATTTAAACAAAGCAGTTCCTCTTCTATACAACAGTGGAATCGAGCAATTGCAGCATATGAATATGGAATCCGTAGTGCAGGAAAGCATAGTGAAGGAAAATACGTACAGAGCGTAAGATATTACCAAACCTATTACAACAGTCACAAATAAAACAACAGCTGCGACCAGATCCTTCCGCATCAAGAGAGGAGAGGAGCAATCTTCTTCTCTCTTTTATATTTTATAATTATAGAGAATTTTGAATAACTATCAAATTGTCAAAATTCTCAATAGATGCCTTCGAATAAAATTTCCAAAATCGAGGTTATTCAAAGTCATCTATACAACAACTTTTTAAACAATTATTATTTTTACTTTTTTCATGAGAAAAAAAATGATAGCAACGCTTCTTTTTATCTTCCTCTTTTCCATAGTACCAATAAGTGCACAGAAAATTGGCCATATCACTCTTCTCGCTGTTTCTGAGGCAACAGAGCTCGGATCAACTGCAGACCTTTATTTGCGAATTCAGAAGGGAACTGGGGGAATTTACATTGACACATTTCCTTTAACAAAGTTGGATACACAACTCAGCACACGATTTGCTCAGCAAATTGCCTGTGATTTTCTAGACAAAGAATGTGATGATAGTGATTTTTTTTATACTATCCAATCTGATGCAACAATTATAGGAGGTCCAAGTGCAGGTGCTGCACTTGCAGCAATGACTGTTGCAATGCTTGATAATCTTGAAATTAATGACTCTGTTGCAATTACAGGAACAATCAATGTTGGCGGCCTTATTGGTCCAGTTGGGAGCATTGTCAGCAAAATTGATGCAGCAAAACAACAAGGAATTACAAAAGTCCTTATTCCAAAAGGAAGTAGATATGAACAGAATCCTAAACATTCCTATAATGAAAATTTACTCAATACAAGCTCTGCCTTCTATAGGAATAACAATGAAACAAATACAACAGAAATTGATTTGTATCTCTATGGTTCATTTATTGGAATTGAAGTAGAGGAAGTTGCAACATTGCAGGAAGCTGTGTATGAAATTACTGGAAAAAAATATAGTGCCAATGAAAATGAGATCAAACCAGAGGAGTGGTATACTGATACTATGAAACTGATTGCTGCTGATCTCTGCCAGCGAACACAACTCCTTAACAAAGAATATAATGATGAAATAATAAATTCAACAATTCGCGCAGAAAACGCGACTGCATACAGCCAGTATTACGTTGCTGCGAGCACTTGTTTCGGAACAAATATTCGCATAAAGTACATTCTTCTCAAACAAACAACGCTTGATAGAAATACAACAACCAACATCACAATGGAGATTAATGCAACACTCAACGAAATTAGGAAAAAAACAATTGTAGAAGATCTCCAGACAATTACTGATTTACAGGCATATCTTGTTGTCAATGAGCGGCTCGAAGAAGCAGAGCAAACACTTCATGAAATTTATGTGAATCTTGGAATTAATTTACAGGATGATTTAGCGTATCAGATTGCATATACACAAGAGCGGCTGTATAGCGCACGTGCATGGTCAAAGTTTTTTGAAAACAATGGAAAAGAACTTGAACTTGATACAGATGCATTGAAAGATTCATGCACACAAAAGCTTGCAGAAGCAGAGGAACGCTATCAATATGTCAAACTTATTGCTGAGTACTCACTTGACACAATTGTCATATATATGAATCGGGCAAATGAAGAATATGAGCATGAAAATTATATTCTATGTTTGGATATTGCAAGCAAAGCAAAAGCAAATTTGGATATTGTATTAAGCCTCATTGGAGTTTCTGATGAAAAACAGTTGACAGAGCTTGTGCATGAACGTTTACGTCTTGTCAGGCAGGTGCTGAACAAACAACAAGAAAAAGGATACTTTCCAATGCTCGGCTACAGTTATTATGAGTATGCCACATTCTTAAAGGAAAAAGATCCATATTCTGCACTTATCTATGCCCATTATGCATTGGAATTTAGTCATCTGGATATGTACTTCAAAGAAAAGAAAAAAACTACATTCATAGTTCCTGACAGAGAGAACATTCTTTATTTCTTTCTTGGTTTTAGTTTTGGATTTATTGTTTTCTATAAACCCGTACAACGCCTCCTTGCGGAGGCATTGCTCGGGAAAAGAGGTGATTAGAATGCTGAATACTGTTCCTATTTCCCCAAACTATTCTATACCGTAAGTAGGCATACGTTATATTTAAATGTTATGGAAGAGTACTACTGGAGAGTGGAATTCAAAAAGTATAGAAGAGGCCAAAAGTTTTATATACCAATTATGATATTTAAGTTTCAAAAATGAAACAAAAGTACCAAAAATGGGACAAACTATTGAAACTATTCTTTGAAAATTCTGAAAATCAGTTTACTATTCGCAAAATAGGCAAGCAAACAAAAATTCCGACAGCAAGCGTTCAGCGATATGTGAAACAGCTTCAAGAAGATGGCTTGCTTACAAAAGAAAATCAGGCAAATATCACACCGTATTTCAAATTCAAGAAAGCAGTTTTTATTATTGACAAACTCTTTACTTCTGGTTTTGTAGATTATGTTGAAAAAACACTTTCTCCCAGTGTTCTTATTGTTTTTGGCAGTGTAAGAAAAGGAGAATACGATAAAGAAAGTGACATTGATATGTTTATTGAAACAACAAAAGAACAAGAAAATATTTCTCTCCATGAATTTGAAAAAAAATTAGGTCATAAAATCCAACTCTTTATAGAAAAAGACATTAATCATCTCCCATCTGATCTGCTCAATAATGTAATTAATGGAATAAAATTAAAGGGGTACTTTAGATTAAAATGAGTGATTTCATGAATTGGGGTAAATGTAAAGAAGAATTTGTAAAAAATGTAGAGGTAGATCTGTCAAAAATAAATGCTCTGATAAAAACAGCAGATGCACGAATTGAATTTCTCAAAAGTGCTGCTTTTTCCGATGAAAAAATTTCCTTTTTAGTAGAAGGATACTATGAGGCAATTAAAGAGCTGTTGACTGCGTTGCTTCTTTCTAAAGGGCTTCGCTCAAAAAATCATCAATGTCTTATTACTTATTTTTATAAAAATTACCCAAATTATGAAGCAGAGGCATATTTGATTGCAGAAATGAATTATTATAGAAACAGATTGAACTATTATGGAGAGCAAATACCATCTGCATTTTATGAGAAAAACAAAGATCAATTCGAAAGAGTAGTAACTAAAATAAAAAAGATAATAGAAAATAAATAGGATACAAAGCAATAACAAAACTACTTCTTTGCGCCAGCGCCTGCTGCAGGAGCTGCTTTCTCTGGAGGTACAAGCTGATCAATAATAATTTGAGGAATCTTATGCTCTGAAAGCTTGTTTCGTTTCTGCGCTGTTGTTGCTGCTTCACCGAGCTCTTTAATAATACCTTTTGCAAGTGATTCGTACTCTGCACGTTTTTTAGTGAGTTCTTCTTGGAGGCGTTTTCTTTCTGCTTCCAATGCTTTGAGTTCTTCAGCAGTAAGTTCTGTTTTTTCTGTTGCAATTTCTTGGGCATATGCGCCGTTGTTCACTGCAATAATACTGTCATGCGCAGGCTTTCCTTCAACAAGAATTCCCATTGATTGGCATGTTCCTATAATTTCTTTAACTCTTTCTTTTGTTGTTTTTCCAAGAAGAGAATCCTGCTTCATTTTTGAGATTTTGATAATTTGTTCAATCTTTAAGTCTGCAACTTTTTCTGCAAGTGGGTTAGAAGATCCTTTTTCCAATCCTGCCTCTTGCTTGATCAACGCTGCTGCAGGCGGGGTACCTACTGTAATTTCAAATTCTTTGGTATCTTTGTCAACAATAACTTTTATTGGAACCTGCATTCCTTTGAAGCTTGCTGTTTTTTTGTTGATTTCTACAACAACCTGACCAATATTGAGTCCTAATGGTCCTAATGCAGGACCTAATGGAGGAGCTGCTGTTGCTTTGCCACCAGCAACCAAAGTTTCTACTGTTTCTTTTGCCATTATTATTCTGAATTTTCCAGTGATATATAAAATTTGTTCTTTTCACATCTCCTCTATCGCCTGAATACCTAACAAAGAAAGTCCATTTTGAATGACTTGTTTCACGCAAGAAAGCAAATACAATCGTGCATCTCTAATATCATCCTCTGCCTTTAAAACAGGAATCTCATGATAATAACTGTTTGTTTCCTGACAGAGATCCAGCAAATATCTGCAAATGTAAGATGGCTTATAATGAGATGCTGCATCTTCAACTGCTTTTGGAAATTTTTCAAGAATTGTTGCCAATGCTAACTCTTTTTCTCCAAAATTCAGAGAAGAAACTTCCTTTGGCAACTCAGACAATTGACAGGACTTTCTCAAAATGCTGGAAATCCGTGCATGCGTATATTGCACATACGGACCTGTTTCTCCTTCAAAACTAATCGATTCTTTGGGATTATACACAATGTCTTTTGCTGCATCAATCTTCAACATGTGAAATTTCAATGCAGCTAAACCAACTTGCCTGCTTCTGTTCTGGAGAACGACATGATTAATTTCAGAATGTCGTTTATGAATTTCTTCTTTTGCCAATGCAAATAATTCTTCCAGTATTGTATCTGCATCAACAGTGGTGCCTTCCCGACTTTTCATTTTTCCTTCAGGAAGATTTACCATTCCATAACTGAGATGATAACAACCAGATGCCCACTTGTAGCCAAGCTTTTTTAAAATTGCAAACAATTGCTGAAAATGCAAATTTTGCTCAGAACCAACAACATAAATAGAACGCTCAACAGGATGCTCATCAAATTTCTTTTTTGCAAGATAAATATCCTGAGTAATGTACAGTGTTGTTCCATCTGCCCGAATCAGCACTTTATCAGGCAATCCAACATCCTCCAGCGGAGCAATAATAGCCCCTTCTTTCTTGTAAAATGCTTCTTTTTTCAGCCCTTCCTGAACTATTTCCTTCCCAAATTTGTACATATCACTTTCATAGTAATATTTGTCAAAAGAAACAACAAGCTTTGTATATGTCTCATCAAATCCTTCATACACCCAGCTGTTCATTTTCTTCCAAAGTGCAATAACTTCTTTGTCTCCACGTTCCCACAAACGAAGCATATCCTGCGCTTCTTGCTCTAACTCAGGATGTTGTTCAGCTTTTTTTGCAAAAAGAACATAAAACTCACCAACAAAAAAATCCCCTTTCTTGTCTGGATTTTTATTATGCCCCCATTTTTTGTAGGCAAGCATTGACTTGCAAATATGCACACCTCTGTCATTCACAAGACACACTTTCACGATAGAATTGCCTAAAAATGAAAAGATTCGAGATATGCTGTCTCCAATTGAAATATTTCTCACGTGGCCAAGATGAAGCGGCTTATTTGTGTTTGGTGAGGAGAATTCTATCATTATTTTTTGTTCCTGCTTTTGAGAACCGTAGTTTTCTCTATGTTCTTGGATTTTATGGAGCACTTCTGCAGAAAGCTTTTTTTTATTGAGAAAAAAATTCACGTACGGCCCTTGTGCATTCACTTTTTCCAAGAGTAGTGGATCAATGCCGCTGAGTTTTGCTGCAAGATCATGTGCAATAAGTTGTGGACTTTTTTTTCTCTGCTTTGCCAATGCAAAACATGGAAATGCAAAATCACCCAGTTTTTTCTCTGGCGGAATTTCTACCTTAAATTCAATATCCTCTGGAATGTGCTGTCTGAGAAGAATGATAATTTCTGACTCGTAATCCATACATATATCTGATGCTGTTTCCTATATAAAAGTTTGCAACCATCTATATCAGAAAGAATTAAAAAAACCAGACTTATTCTTCTTTTTCTTCAGGCTGTTTTTCTGTTTTTTCTTCCTTTTCTTCAGCAGAATCATAGCCTTTCATAAATCCTTCTTCTCCAGGACTTATTTCATCATTGTCCATGTCTTCTTCAAAAGATTCTTTTGTCTCAGAAGCATCTTCTTCTATAAATTCTTCTTCATTTGCCATATCACTCACCCCATTGGAGTTTTATAATTTTTCTAAAAATATATATGTAACGGGCTGATTTATATAGTTTATTAAAATTTTCTAACTATAATCCCTCCACACGTGCTCGCATTTTTCACATTTCATGAACTTTGTTTCTGGTTCATCAGAAGCACGAGTCTGAACTGTCCAGAAATATGCCCTGCGGTGCTTACATTTTGGACATTCTGCGATTGTGACAGGATGTGGCTCGATTTCTTTTTCAACAACACCAATTGCCAGCTTTTCCTGGATTTTTTCAGAAAGAATAGCATCCTTAACATCTTTTGTAGTATAACCGCATTTACAATGCATTGTTTTTCTGTTACCCTCTATTTTCGGAAGAAGTATCCCTCCGCATTTTGGACAAAACATCATTGTCATTCACCTCATTACCAGCAATTGCATCAAAGACACTGCAGCTATTTTTATCCAGCCCAAAAAAGGAATTCGAAATATTGCCTTTCCCAATATCTTGTCTTCTTCTATTCCTGTATCCAAACCCACTCCTGAATCACCATTATGATCCCCTTTTGTCTGGAATACAAAGCCAGTTGTTTCATCAGGATAGATTTTTACAATTCTATGGATAATAGGATCACTCCGCTGATCACTCATGAATACTATAACATCTCCAATTTTAATATTTTTAGGTTCTCTGCCAACAAGAATCATAATATCTCCTTTGTTAAAGCCGTTTTTGAATGGATATTTCTCAAAATTCTCTTTTGTTATGCCATACTCCATGTACCATTGTTCCTGTGTGCAACTGCTTTGACAATATGCCTGAGTTTGCCACCACTGTTCGAAATTTCCGTCATGTTCCATGCTTCCAGAAACAACTGCAACAACAGGAAAGCCTGTTCCCAAAACAAATCCAAGACCCGGATAGACAACAAATTTTACCAGAATAAAGGCAAGAATAAAGTTGACAATCCAGCTCCAGATACTGTTAGATTCCCAGATAAAGTACCATACTTCTTTGCATGCTTCTTTGATTTGCATCAAAAAACAAGAAAAGAAGTGAGTTAAAAAGGTTTGCATTAGTTTTATATATTTCCTGGCATTTATTGGCATTATGAAATGCATCCAATGTGGGAGAGTTGTTGCAGAAGAAAAAGCAGTGCTTTGCAATGATTGTTTTCGAACAAAACATACATGTTTTAAATCCTTTGAAAGCCACACTCTTTTGATCTGTGCACCGTGCGGCTCTTACAAATATCAAAAGCAGTGGAAACTCAGAAAGCCAAAAAATGAAGCACTGCAGGAGTCTGTCCTGAATAATTGTGATTTTCTCATCCAACCAGAAGCAATAGAGCTGAAGATTACTCTCGCAGACGAGCATGGAAAAGTTCAGAATGGAAAAGCAATTCTTCGCACAGAAACAAAAATAGAGCAACAAACATTTGTTGAAGAATTTGAGCTACCTGTAAAAATAAAATATAGCATCTGTGATCAATGTGCAAAATTAAAGACAGAATATTTTGAGGGGATTCTTCAGCTTCGCGGAGAGAATAAAGAAATGCTTGAGAAAGCACATGAATTTGTTCTTAATGATGCAAGTTATGCAAACAAAAAAAGGGTTTTTATCACAAAAATAGAAGAAATGAAAACAGGGATTGATTATTATTATACAAAACAACAATATCTGCCAGTTATTATGAAAAAGCTTGTGAAAAAATTCAAAGCAGCAGGAAAAACACATGCAGAACTGTTTAGCAGAAGCAGGCAGACAAGCAAGGATCTCTATCGCGTGAATGCAAGCGTTCGATTGCCTCTTTAAATATAGAGAATTATTATATTTTATATAAATTAGTCAAAAATTATATATATATGTAAGGTTTTCTCAATTAGTATGAAAAGAAAAGTAATACAGATTGCCGAGTCAACGCAGTTGGTTTCTATTCCGCGAGCGTGGGGTAGAAAGTATAATATTAAGAAAGGGGATGAATTGGAGGTTACTGAGAAGGATAATGTGTTGGAGATTTCGGCAAAACGAGTAGAGCAAGAG
>JAHFMP010000036.1 GCA_023267795.1 Candidatus Woesearchaeota archaeon
AGTTGTAAATAAACCAAGCTCTTTTGGCAATTCTGTAATTTGTTCTGCTGAAAGAGAAATGTCCATCTGTACATGTGCTTCTAAGAAAAGTGTTTTCATGGGGAGTTGGCGTTATTCCTGCTCCTCATTTTCATTAATGTATATATATGCAGAGTAAACAGCCAAAACACCTTCTGCAACACCAGTAATTGCCTGTTTAAAGCGTGTATCTCCAACATCTCCTGCAGCATAAAAACCAGAAACATTTGTTTGCGCATTTCTATCGAGAATCACTTCACCTTTTTTGTTCAAAGCAACACCTACTTTTTTTGCAAGATCAGAAAGCGCAATATGTCCTATTTCAATAAACAATGCATCCAATAGAAATTCTTTCTTCCCTTTGTATGGCTTATCAAAAACAACGCTCTTTACGTATTTCTCTCCTCTTATCTCAACAATATTTGTGTTATTAATAATTTCAATTTTACCTTCTTTTATTTTTTTCTCAATGCGCGTCATATTGATTGGTTCAGGATGAATATGATCTCCACGATAAATAACATATACTTTTTTCACCCACTGTGTTAAAAGAAGTGCTTCTTTTCCAGCAGAGTCTGAACCACCAACAACACCTATTATTTTGTCCTTGTAAAATGCACCATCACATAAGGCACAAGTATGCACACCCTTGCCAAAATACTGCTCTTCTCCAGAAACATCCAATTTTCTTGGCTTTGTTCCAGTTGCAAGAATTACTGTCTTTGTTTTGAAAGAGGATCCTGCTTTTGTCGTAATAGTAAAAGTATGCTTTTTCTTGTCGTGTTCAACATCTGTAACAAGACCATCCTCTACATCAATATTGTATTCCCGCGCATGCTGTTCAATATTTTCAGCAAGTTCAGGCCCTGTGAGTTTTTTGAATCCGGGATAATTTTCAACATCATCTGTCAACATGATTGTACCACCGGGAAGATCGCCAATAATCAATGTTTTCAACTCCATTCTGCCTGCGTACATTGCAGCGCCCCAGCCAGTTACTCCAGTACCTATAATGATAATATCGTAAAGTTGCTTTGGATTGCCTGGATTGACCATGGAGGAGCCAAACATTGCCTGATTTATATATATTTTGCTCTAAATGGTGCCATCCGATTTCTCAAGTGAAATATGCAACTTCGACAGGAAATAGAGGAACATTTTTATTGAAGAAACTATTATTTTCAAAATAAGTATTGCCAGTGTCGCATAACCTGGTATTGCGTCGGTCTCGAAATTAATGCAAGAAAACCGATTTCCGCAAGGATCTCCCGGTTCAAATCCGGGCACTGGCGTTTTATTTCTGCAACAAGATAGTTCTTCGAAACCGGATTTGAACACACGCGAAAATTTTTGCAAAATTTTCTGTGCCACGTTCGCTTCGCTCAGTGGAATCCGGGCACTGGCGTTTTATTTCTGCAACACAAAAAGGACTTTTTTTTTAATTTCTTTCGGATATCTTTGGAGATACATTCGCAACTTTGTAAGATCTATTTTTTTCTTGAACTGTTTGAGAACTACCTTATCAACTGGCTGCTGAAAATAAATCATATCGATAAATGTCTTTTCTATATCAGAAACAGGAATGTACCAATCCCCATATTGCTTATATTCAAATCCAAAAAAATATGCAAAAGGCAATCTTTTTATGAGTACATTTGCCCCAAACACAGCACGTACTCCTTCCCGAACAATTTTTGTCGTCAGAAGAACAACATTTGTTTCCTGCTCCCAAAGACCATGAATGCTCAGCGCCTCCTGCAACCCGAGATACGCTGGCTTCAAACAAAACACTATAAGAACAGGATCATCAAACAATGAATACATACCTTTCGTGATTCTTTGCAACTCTCCTCTTTTCACCAGGTTGTTGAGCATTGGATAAACATATTTTTTATTTTTCCCAATCATTTTTTTAAGAGAGGAGAGGCTAACAACAGGAGTTTTGTGGCAAAAATCACGTACTTGCGCAAGATATTTTATTTTACCCATGATTCAATATACCTCTTCATCTCTTCTGCTGTTGGTATTGGTCCAGAAAGAATAATAGCCGATAAATTCTCTTTATCTTCTATTTTTGATTCCATTATTTCTTTTAAAGGGAGTACTTTTCCTCTCTCACAGTATCGCAGCAAAAAGAAAATATCATAAAGATCACGAATTTTTTTTCTTTTTAAAAATGCTGCAATCTTTTCATCAAGCAATTCAGAAGCAGAAAGAGTGAATACATTAAACAGTGTTCCTTCAACAGTTTCATATTCTCGTAAAATAGCTGTTTGCTTTTTCACAAAGAGTGCTTCAAATCGTACTTGGACTCTCATAAACACCAATAAAGAATAGAGCGAGTTATTTTTTATTCTTTTTTTAAGAACAATAAATCCTCTTTTTTCAAGCTGCGCAAAAAATTCATCAATATTTTCTTTTGTGGGAAGATACATGTCAATATCATCAGAAAAACGGTTTCCATTATAGCATCTCCATATTGCAGTTCCTCCATGAAACACAGCTTTTGGAAAGAAAACATACGCTTCTTCCATCATAATGTCTTGGGCATAGGCAATATCCTGATGCACTTTCTTTTTCAATTTTAGATGAAGAGGAAGTTTCATTGAGATATCACCAAATAACCAAACTTATGTATATCCATAAGAATGGTTATTTATATGTTTTTCTGTTTAATCTAGAAAAAAATCATATTTTATGCACAACGCTCGAGCAAAGCTCTCGGCGGAATCCGGGCGCTGGCGCTTATTTTTCTTCGCACATAACCCCGCGTGATGATTGTGGTCCTGATAATACTATAACTCCAGAATATGTTTCTCTGTTTGGCGGAATAAAAAGCACTCCATAGAGATCCCCTCTCTTGTTAGGATCAGGTTTATAGAGCGTTGTTACTTGGTTATCAAGAGAAGAACGAGGGTCAACAACCCAAGAACAGTGAACATCAACATCTGCATTCGTTAGAAGAGGATTTCCTGAGTTACATCCTAAACCAATCCATGCGTTTTCCATGTTTATTGTTCCAGGTATGGAAAATTGTTCTGATAGTCGAGAAAGATTATCGATAAGAAAGGCAGCTTCTCCTGGAACATCAATAACAGGAAGATCAAAATTAGAAAATTTACTTTCACACAAATTACGAGCAGCAGTAAATGTCTTTCTATTATCTTGATCTCCAAATGAAGGAAGGAAAAAATAGCAATGGCCTTGGTATTCTTCTGCATGCCATCGAGTATCAGTAGTAGAACAGTATTCGTATTCCGAAGGAACAAAAACATTATACCCCTCGCTTGGATAACTAATGAAAACTACTGCATTTGTCACTTTTATACTCTCTTCTTTTTTTTCATAAACAGAGCTACCAAACTGAACAGTAGCAGAAGGAGGAAAAGCTGAAGCATCTGCTGTAAGCTGAGACAATCTATGAATAGTATAATCTCCTGTAATAACACCATCAACCATCCTAAGAGAAGAACCACGACTAAGGTATCTATCAGTATATTCTTTTACTAATTGTCGACATGGCTGAGGAAGAAACAGTTGGTCTGTTCCTGTTAATTCTTGTTGGTGCAGATCAGTAAAAGATGCTACATATTCATTACTTGCGCTTGCTGATATTCCTGCAAGAGAAAAGAAACTAGCATCAAATTCTCCACCTCTCCCAATATAGACCTCAAATGTTCCAGATGAATCATTCTCTTCTACACTCAAAAAAGGTGTATCATTTCCAATACAGTCGTCAACAGAAAGAATAATACGCCCTGTTGTTTTATCAACAATATCCCCTAATCTTACAATACGCAATGGGCTCTTTGAAGGTATATACCCTGGAAATACCTTATCAAGAGCGAGAAGTTCTGTTGGTTTTTGTATATCTGATACAGGGGCTTTTTTCAGACATCCTTGTCCAAACGCAAAAACAGATAGAAAAATTGTGGTTTCTAGTTTCATAGAAGCATGGAAAGTCATGAGATTTATATTTGTTGTGATAAAAAATCTTTTTTTGTCAGACAACCAGATCTCTTCGCCAACTTCTCCAACGCTTTGTCAAAATTACTTCCGTACTGCGCTGCAATCTTTTTTCGCTCTGCAAATGATTCAGGAATACCAATTTTTTTTGCAAATTCTCTAAGAATTTTCTTGTTCTGTTTTTCATCAATCTTTTCTTTTGCTGGAATAGAAAGCGCATAGTTGATGAGGTCATAATCTAAAAAAGGCAGTCGCAACTCAACAGTATGCGCCATTGTCACGAGATCATCGCGATAAAGATCTCTTTCCCACAGATGAGAAAGCCCTTTCAAACACTCTGCATTGACATTGCCATTCTTTTTCCAAACATCTAGATGACGCTGATAGCCGGCAAAAAGCTCTTCACTGCCTAAACCACTGAACAACACTTTGTGACCATCATTTGCTGCCATTTTTGCACAAACATAAAACGGCAACGCGACACTAACTTTGACCACATCTGTTGTTTCAATTATTTTTATCACTTCTTTCACTACTTTTTCTGTCTCATCTAATGTAAGTATTTTTGTCTTTAATGGAAATTCTAATTTCTTGGCAACTTCCTGTGCTTGCAAAAGATCAGGAGCATGTCGTGTATTGCCATCTGCAAATGCTGCAGTATAACAAGTGAATTTCTTTCCTGATTTTTTGCATAGAAATGCAAGAAGTGTTGAATCAATTCCTCCTGAAAAAAGAATGCCAAAGTGTTCTGTGTCTTCTGTGCGTTTTTGCATTGTTGCTCTGAAATAATTTTCTAACTTTTGCACAATTTGTTCTTTTGTTTCTGCTGTTTCTTTTGGAATTTTGAAAAAGGAACGCTCAGTGATTTTGATTCTGTGTGTTTCTGTGTTGTATTCAAGAATTTCTGTTGGTTTGAGATGCAGTGGTGTACCATAAATTTCCAAAGCTTTTGCTTCAGACGCAAACGCAAAAAGATCATTTTCAAACACATAACACAATGGTTTCTCACCAAGAATATCTCTTCCTAGAATCACAATATCTTCTTTTTGATAGAAGAATGCAAAAACACCATCGAGTTCTTCTATTGCATTGATTCCTTTGTTTTCGAGCAGCTTGAAAAGAAGTTCTGCATCATTGTTTGCGATTAGGTTATATTTTGTGTTTAGTTCTTTCCAATTATAGATTTCACAGTTAGTCATGAATGTTGATCTTTCTGCATTTTTTTCTGTTGTAAGTGGTTGTTTCACATTGCCAACTATTGCATGGAGACAGTGCAGCAGAATTCTTTCTTTTTCTTCAATTTTTCCGACAGCATCTTTTCCCCTGTGTTGGATTGTTGCGAAGGATTGCACTGCCTGCTCCTTATTGATGTTTTTGCCAAAAATGCCAAATATGCCGCACATGAAATGAAATAACTAGAATGGGTTTTTAAGTTTTATAGATAATTTCGCTAATTATGTGACATCAGAGGTACGTATTAAGTCGCTTCATAATCCTTCAGAAATTTTTCCGCCACCATTTTTATCTGTTTTTGCTTTCTTGTCCCTTTTCTCTCTCCCTTATTCTCATTAAGGGGGAGAGAAAAGGACAAGTGAAGTGTCTGTGGTGGCGGAAAAATTTAGAGAATAGCACAATAAACTTAATACGCACACCGAAGGGAAAGATATAAATATGAAAGAAGCACAAAAGTGACATGATGGAACATGATGAACTACGAACAGATGTAGATGCCTTCCTTGAAATTGTCAAAAAGAATAGAAAGATATCACTTATTGATGCAGCAAAGCAGATGAATGTTCCTGTCCAAACAGTGCAGCTTTGGACAGATTTTTTAGTAGAAGAAGGAATAGTCGGCATTGAATATAAATTTACAACACCATACGTCTTTATCCTTGAAGAAAAACAAGGAAAAGCTGGCTTTGGTTACATTGGTTTTGACACAAAAGAGGTTTTTTACGAAAAAGCAAAGAAAAAAGGAATCAATGAAAATCAAATCAGGATGCTTTGGCTCAAATACATCACTGCAAACGAGGAAACAATGAAAAAAGTATTTGAAGATAAAGCAAGAGAACGTGGAATTCCTGCAAACAAAGCGCCTATGCTATGGAAAAAGTATTATTCTTATTTGAAAAAAGATGTTGAGGAAGTTCAAAATGGACATTGATGAATTTTTGGAATCTGAAAGCAGCACAGAAAAAGAAAAGCAAGGAAGAAAAACACTGGAAGAGAAGCAAAGCGCTGAATTTATCACTGATCTTTCCATAGATGGAGAAATAGAGAAAATACGCCAGCTCTTTGGAGCAAAAAGATACAAGGATGCTGAAAAAGTCTATTTTACTGTCAAGGAACAGTATGCAACACTTGCAAAAAGACAGGAAGATGCAAGAAGAAAAATTTATAGAGATCTCATGCAGATTAACAAAGAACTTTTGGAGCATTTAGATAAAGTAAAAATAGAAATGGAACAAAAAACACTTATTATTTCTGATCTTTTAATGAAAGCGCGGCAATACATGCAAAGTGGCAACACTGACAAAGCAAACCAGCTCTATCTTCAGGTCAGAGAGATTTTCAAGCAGATTCCTGATGCATTTTCTGAACGAAAAATAACAATAGAAAATCAAATTCTTACATTTTACTCCCAGCTTGTCAATGAATTCAACAAAAAGAATTACAGTGTGCTGTTGGAAAAACGCGATGAAATTATGCGGCATATTGAAATTGCAACAAATTTCATCAACCTTGGCAACATTGAGGAAGCAAAAAAAGAATATCTTGCAATCAACAAAATCTATAACGAGATTCCTGATGGATTTTTATACGAGAAAACACTTATCTACAAACGAATTCTTGGATTGTACCAGCTTACTGAAGAAGGAATGTACAAAGAAACAAGACCTGTTGCACAGCTTATAGGAATAAGAGAAAAACAGAAAGAAAAACAGCCGGAAATGGTAACAATTGCAAAAGAAAAACAAAAGAGAGTTATTGATGCTCCGCCATTACCAATCTAGCGAACATGCAAAATGCCAGAAGACAAACAAGTATTGGATACTTACAAACTTAATGTCAACAATATTCTGATTGAAGTACTTATTGTTCTCTATGAAGAAGATACAGTTCCTCGCTACATTGTCAACATTACCAACATGAGCAAAACAACAAAGATTATTCTAGAGAAGATCAGAGAAGAATTTATTTCTCAGGTAGGAACAGGTGTTATTGAATTAACAGAATCTGGCGGTGTAGAAACCATCAAGGTTGAATTCAGGAAAGAGCTTACAAAGCTTCTGAAAAAATATTTTCCAAATGCTGATGACCAGACAAAGGATATGCTGATTAACTATGTCATTGAACAAAATCTTGGTCTTGGAAATATTGAAATATTACTAAAAGATAGCCAGATTGAAGAAATTGTAGTCAATAATGCAAAAGAGCCTGTCTGGATATACCATAAAAAATATGCATGGCTAAAAACAAATATTATTATTCCAAATGAAGCACGCATCAGACATTTTGCGACAATGATTGGCAGAGATGTCAACAAAGAAATATCCGGACTTACTCCATTAATGGACGCACATCTGCTTACTGGAGACAGGGTCAATGCAACGCTTGAACCTATTTCTTCTTTTGGAAACACACTCACTATCAGAAAATTCGCAACAGAGCCATGGACAATTACTGATTTTCTCAAATCAAAAACAATTGATTTTGAAACAGCAGCACTTGTCTGGCTTTGCCTGCAAAACGAAATGTCAGTAATGATTGCAGGAGGCACAGGCTCTGGAAAAACATCGATGCTCAACGTTATTTCTTCATTTCTGCCCCCAAATCAACGAATTATAAGCATAGAAGACACACGTGAATTGCAATTGCCAAACACACTTCATTGGGTTCCTCTTGAGACAAGGCTGGCAAATCCAGAAGGAAAGGGCGGAATTACAATGCTGGATTTAATTATCAACAGTCTCAGAATGCGGCCAGACAGAATAATCATGGGAGAAATACGCAGGGAAAAAGAAGCAGAAACTCTCTTTGAAGCAATTCGTACTGGACACAGTTGTTATGCTACATTCCACGCAAATGATGTGTATGAAACAATCACAAGACTCACGAATCCGCCGATCAACATTCCCCGGCTTGTGTTACCTTCATTGACAAGCATTTTAATCCAGAATAGAAACAGGCGCACTAACAAACGAAGAACTATGCAGTTTGCAGAAATGCTGCCAAATGGAACACCAAACATTATCCGCCAGTATGATCCTCTTGATGATACAATGAAAACAGTGGGACAAATGCGTGTTATACCACAAACACTTCGCACATTTACTGGGATGACTCCAAAAGTTATAGAAGAAGATCTGCAGAAAAAGATACGAATTCTGAAATGGATGGTTGACCATAATGTGAGAAATCTCAATGATATAGGTATTCTCATGGCAAAATATTATCGTGGAAAAGTTGTGATGAAGTAATAAATTACCTTTCTTTAGTAATAACATTTAAAAAGAAAAGCATGATTTCTATTCTTATGACTCTTGAACAAGTTATTGAAATTGCTGTTGAAGAATTTGTCGCAGCGCAGAATGGAGATAGGAGTATCTTTTTAGGTGAACGGAGAAT
>JAHFMP010000037.1 GCA_023267795.1 Candidatus Woesearchaeota archaeon
GTATAAATTCTGAGTTTTTCTCTAACGTAATTTCGGTATGCCTTATAACCGCCACTGAGTTGAAATACAATATATTCACATGATTCTAAAAGAGAAGTAATTATTTTTGATCTCAAGCCACCGCGCCAGCAATAAATAATCAGAATCTTGTTTTTGCATGGCTCAACGGCATTCATAATAGACGGAATTTTATTTTTGTAAAATTCCATTCCTACATCAATTGCCTTTTCCTGAGAAATTTGTTTATAGATTGTTCCAACAATTGCACGTTCTTGATCATTGAGAATAGGAACATTGATTGCATCAGGAAGATGATCTTCCTGAAATTCAACAGGTGCGCGAGTGTCAATAAAAATACTGTTTTGTTTTTGAAGTGCTTCTTCTATTGTGATTTGAGTAGGCATCTTTGCAAGAAATTCGCTTCTCTTTTTCAATTTTCATCTAAAAAATAGCCCCGGGCAGATTCGAACTGCCGTCAAGGGATTTCTTTAATGTGCATCACACTTCCAAAGTCCCCTATCCTTGACCACTAGACGACGGGGCTAGTATAGTATTTCAAGATTCAATATTTGTTTATATATTTTACCGCTGTTTCGCCTTTGCCATTAAATTTCTTTGTTTTTTAAGGTATTATTTTATTAATCTCATGTTACTATTTTCGTTGTCCCTGTGGCGCAGCTGGATAGCGCAACTGCCTCCTAAGCAGTAGGTCCTGTGTTCAAATCACAGCAGGGACGTTTTACTTTTGTATGTGAAATATGCAATGGAAGTAAAAGAGAAACGAAAAGAACAGCAGGAAATAAGAAGTAATGCAGATGAGCTGATGAATCTCTTGATGAAAGATCCAGATGTGCAAAAGGTGTTGATGGAAAAGCTTGCAGGTTTGAAAAGTCAGGAAAAAGCTTTAATTCACTAAAAAAGAGAATATTTATATACTTGTAACATTAATTAGTAAAAAATTAACTAATTGATGTTACAATATGGAAGGACTTTCGAGAAAAGAAGTAGAACTTATTGAATCACTTGAATATGAGCATAAGCAATTTTTTACTTCAAAAGATATAGATACACTTGCGAAAAATAAGACACAGCGATACAATATTATTAAAAGTCTTTTGAAGAAAAAGAGGATTGTGAAGTTGAACAAAACAAAGTATTATTTGATCCCATTCAAAGCAAAAGAGGGATCATGGAGCGAGCATCCATTTATTGTTGCTGATGAAGCATGTAATGGAGCAGATTATTTTATTGGTGGATGGAGTGCTGGACATTATTGGCATCTTACTGATCAGATCCCCATGCAGGTAGATATTTCCACCACAAAGAGACAAGGAAAACTAAAGATCCTAAATACACGGCTTGTGTTCCATAGAACAAGTCCTAAAAGAATACAAAGCGCAGTGATAGAGAAAATAGGAGAGCACCCTTTTAGAATAATAACTAAAAATAAGGCAAGGAAATGGATCAGATCACGAAGATAACAGAACAGCAATTCGAAAGGATTTGTACAGATCGTCCTTTCAATAGATTTCTTCTCACAAAGGATTATTACATCACTGTTCTGCTCTATCTGATGAAAGATGTTGAAGGTATTTATTTCAAAGGAGGCACTGCATTGCATAAAATGTTTCTCAACTATGCACGTCTCTCAGAAGACATTGATTTTACTTTAACTCGAGATTTGGAGAAAGTAAAAGAAGAAGTGCAGGCAATCGTGCATAATAGTAATTTCTTTGAGAAGATCACTAAAGATAAGGATGTTCACGGTTTTACGAGACTTATTGTGCATTACAAAGGATTTGCTGGACAAGAAGATGTTATCTTCATTGATCTCAATCAACGAGGAAAACTTTTGTTGAAACCTGAAAAACATTCAGTCAAACATTTTTATTCTGATGAAATTCCTGTCTTCAGTTTTCCAACATTAGCACGAGAAGAAATGATAGCTGAAAAAGTTGTTGCTGCTATTAACAGAAACAAACCTCGAGATCACTTTGACATTTATATGATTATCAAAGCGGGGATTCCTATTGACATTGACTTAGTGAATAGAAAGTGCAAAGAATCTGGTACAGAGTTTGATGTCACCAGAATGTTCAACATGGGGCAGAAACTGCATAGGCGATGGAATGAAGATATGATTCCATTGCTTGCGGAGGAAATTTCATTTCAGGAAGTTATGGGTACTGTTGCAAAGTATTTTGGATTGAAAGAGGAGAAGGAAAAAAAGAAGATAGCGAAGATATGAACTCTTCATGAGAGAGATTTCTTTAACTCATTCAATATCCTTATCCATTCCGGAATCTCATCCATTGTTTTCCAACTCCTTTTCAATTATTTTCTGAAGTAAATGATCAGAAAGACTTACTCATCCAACAACATCATATCAATATTGACAAACTGGGAATAATTATTTTCCTTGTTAATTCTTCTTGCTCGCTTAAACTCTTCTTCAGAGGGGTATTTTTGCAATCCATCGATAAAGCCGCATTTGTTGCACTGCCCATGCTCAGGCAACTGATTTGTGCAAAAATTGCATTTTTTCATTGTCATATTCTTTTCTAACTACAAAACTATATTTAAAACTTATGAAATAAATCTGTTTTCCTACAAAGCGAATGTCAGAATTTTTTTGAAAGAATTTATAAGTGATAAAATACAGAAAGATTATCATGGTATTAAGCATTAAGCTGAAAATTATTATTGTTTCCCTGATTCTTTTACTTCTATCTACATTTGTGATAACTTCTTTTCTGGGTCATCTTGAGCAAAAAGAGGATTTTCGCCCAAGTACTATCTGGGACATTTTTCTTAATCAGGATTTTCTTATTGTCTTGAGCCTTACACTTATTATTTCGCTGATTATTATTGTTGCTTTTTCATATACACTTTTAGAGCCTGTTGACAAGCTCATTATCGGAACACAGCTTGTTGGAGAAGGAAAGCTCGACTATCAAATCAAGAAATACAGTAATGATGAAATAGGAAGGTTAGTGGAAGCATTTAATGACATGATAATCAAGCTTCGCACCTCTATTGAAAAAGAAACCAAGTCAACAGAAAAAGCGCTTTTGGAAAAAACAAAGGCAGAACTCATCATAGACAGTATGGCTGACGGTGTTATTGTCACTGACAAAAATCATACTGTTGTTCTCTTTAACAAGGCTGCTGAGAAGATTTTTGAGATGGATGCGTCAAAAATTCTTGGAAAAAATATCCTTCACATGACAAAAAGTGGTCTTGCGAACATTTTCTATGATCTTTTTGAAGATGAAGAACTCTATCTCAACAAGAAGAACAGAGTTATTGTCAAAGAGTTTGAATCTAAAAACCCGCGAAAAATGCTCAAAGCCACTATTGGGCCATTACGTCAAGAAACTTCGCAGCGTGATGGAGGAAGCGTTATTGTCATTGAGGATATCACAAAGATGCGTGAGATTGATAACATGAAAACAGAATTTGTCAGTATTGTTAGCCATGAACTGCGCACTCCACTGACGAGTATTAGAGGTTATATTGAGCTATTGGAGCATGGCAAGCTTGGTATTTTGGATGAGCAGCAGCAAAAAGCAGTTGGTATCATCTCTGCAGAAACAGAACGCCTGACTAATCTGGTGAATGACATTCTTGACTTGTCCAAGTTAGAGGCAGGTAAAATTCAATTGGCTCTGGAAGAAACGAATATTGAAGATTGCATTGACCAGTCTCCTGCACTTCACATGATTAAAGAGAAAGAAATAGAATTCAAAAAAATTGTTCCTGTGCAAATGCCTCGAATATATATTGACAAAAGTAAAATTATGCAAGTTCTTACAAATTTATTGAGTAATGCTGCAAAATTCACTCCAAAAGCAGGCAAGATATCTGTTCGCGTTACTGATAGAAAAGATTCTTTGCTCGTCGCAGTTAGTGATACTGGCATTGGTATTGCAAAAAAACATATTCCACATCTCTTTGACAAGTTTTATCAAGTTGAAACCCACTTACGAAGACAGCAGGGAGGCACTGGTTTGGGGTTGCCAATTGTCAAGGAGATTGTATCAATACATGGAGGCCTTATTACTGTTGCAAGCAAACCAAAAAAAGGAACGACAATTAGTTTTACTATTTCTAAAAATTTAGGAAAAGAGAAAAAAGAGGAAGAAAAGAATGTGAAAGTAGTGCAGAGTACTGTTGTGAAGGTGTGATCATCATAATAAAATAGTTGTGCAGCTTCTTCTCTATGTTTATTTATTTTTATTCCTCTTTGGTTACTCTTTCTTTCTACTCATCTGCGCTTTTTTCAGAAAAGTATATTAATGGGAAATATGAAATTTGTATCATGGCAGTATTGAAAGACGCAAGTAAAATTACCAAACTTCGTCTCGGTGTTTTGTTCAGCGGCGGAAAAGACAGCACCTTTGCAACATACATTGCAACTCTCTTTGGCTGGGATATTGCTTGTCTCATTACCTTGAAATCTGAAAATCCCAATTCTTTTATGTTTCATACTCCAAACATCAATATTACGAAATATCAAGCAGAGGCAATGGGTTTACCCATTATCATGGAAGCAACTTCTGGCAAAAAAGAAGATGAACTTGGTGATCTTTTTGAAGCACTCAAAAAAGCAAAAGAACAATACAAAATTAATGGCATCATTGTTGGTGCTCTTGCTTCTGATTATCAACATGAACGATTGAATCGTGTTTGTGAGGAATTGCAACTCAAAACTTTTGCTCCGTTATGGCATAAAGATCAGGCAATGCTTCTCAAAGAAATGATTGAACTTAGGATGGAAATTTTCATCAGCAGTATTGCAGCAGATGGACTTGGTGAGAAATGGCTCGGAAGAAAACTTGATACAAAAGCATATCGGGAATTATTGCAACTCCATCATCGTATCGGATTGCATCCTGCTGGTGAAGGAGGAGAATATGAATCTATTGTTCTTTTTTGCCCTTTCTTATTCAAGAAAAAATTAGAAATTACAAAAGCAGAAAAAATTATGGAAAGTCCTTACGTTGGGCTCTATCACATTCAAAATGTGGAGCTTGTTGCATGACAAGGAAAAAACTTTTTGTCGCAAACTGGAAAATGCATTTTACTGTTGTGAAAGCTATTCAGTTTCTTCAAAAATTTCGTGAACAAGTAGGAAATTCTTCTGCTGAAATTGTTCTTTGTACTCCATTTACTGCATTAAGTGCACTCAGGTATGAAATTAATAAAAAGGTGAAAGCAACACGCGAAAAAGGAGAGTTTTCCATGCAGCATATTCGTCTTGGAGCTCAAAATCTTTATCCAAAAACAGAAGGGGCGTATACAGGAGAAATATCACCTATGATGGTTAAAGAGCTTGCTGACTATGTTCTTATAGGACACAGCGAGCGTAGGAAACTGTTCCATGAAACAGATGCAGTAATTCATGATAAACTTGTTGCTGCGCATACTGTTGGTTTAATTCCAATCCTTTGTCTTTGTGCTGTTGTTTCTCAGAAAAAAGAATTAGTAAATGCATTTACAGAGCATAAATTAGAAATTCAACTAAAATCTTTTGTTACTGGCTTACATTTTGATGCAGGACAGCAGCTTGTCATTGCTTATGAGCCTGTTGCATCTATTGGAACAGGAAATGCAGCAGATCCCAATGAAATACAGCGAATTATTCATTTTATCAGAAGACAGCTTGATCAACAATTCGGTTCTAAAATTGCTGCAACAACTCGTTTACTCTATGGCGGCAGTGTTATTTCAAAGAATGCAAAATTGTATATTGATCAACCTGATATTGATGGGCTACTTGTTGGCAGTGCAAGTTTAGATGCTGATGAATTTGCAAGGATCATTCAGGTACAATAATATAAAACTTTTTTGTTGGACCGTATTGCGTAGAACCAGAATTGCCGCAACTGTTGCCTGTACACACTTTAAATGTGTAGCCAAAAATACCAGATGGCGCATCCTCTGGCATAATCACAAATAGCTCCTCAACAAAACTCTCCCTGTTCTTTACTGTTTTTTCTTCTGTTCCTCTTGTTATCCACGTACTACAATATCCTGCTGCCTCGCTATCACAACTTATTCCTTGGGTTTTTGCACAAAGTTCATTCTCTTCTGGATCCAGTGCTTCTGTACATTCTACTGCTATTGAGAATGTCTGGGTTGCTCCTGCATTATTGAAAATGCCAACACCAATTGTTTCCACATCTCCGCGCTCTACTGTGTATTTTGTGATTGGCAAACTGATCAGTTCTCCAGATTGTTTTAACACTGTGAGAATATTATTTTTTGTTTGTTCATCAAGCTTTTCTTTGTATTCTGTTGCAGTTGTGAATATGTTTGTGACTAAATAGAATCCGATTCCCAAAACAACTAAAGAAAGAACAGTAATGACAATCATGTTCACGCTAAGTTCAATTGCTGCTTTTTTATTCATGTTGCTTTTCCTTTTTTACTTAAATAAATACTTATCTATTTCAAAAGTTTTATATATTAAATTATAGATTAAAGGTGAGAATATGGAACGAAAAACATGTGAAGAGTGTGCTGGAAAAATAGTCAAGAAAAAGGTTGATTATCATTTTTTAGGAGAAAATCTTGGTAAATTTCCTGCAGAGGTTTGCACACAATGCAGTGAGCAGGTTTTTGAAGAAGATGTGACAAAAAAAATTGCAGCAATTAGCAAACAGAAGGGATTATGGGGGCTAAACGATCGTGCGCGAGTGAACCAGATTGGAGGAAGCGTTGGTATTACTATTAACAAAAAAATTGCACAATTCCTTTCATTAAAAAAAGGAGAAGAAGTTATTCTCTACCATGAGAACAAGAAGAGATTAATTATTCAAATCCCTTAATGTTTGAACGGCTTGCTTTGCTTCCAGAATTCGTTGAAATAGGCGAAAAAAGAGTCTGCGACTTGTTTACTTGTAATTTCTATTGCAATTACTGCAGGATACTGCGTTGCAATAACCACTGTATCTTTATAGATCATAAACATTGTAGGTGTTTTAATTGATGTTGGCATATGTCGCGCCTCACATTCTTTGTAACTATTTCTATTCTTAAGAATTTCTTTTGGGGTGTCTTTGTTGAACAACAGTTTACATTTAATTCCTGCTTTTATTCTGCGTTCATGATCTCGTTGCCAATAGAGATGATGAGGCTGTGGTTGAAATGCTGGAATTCCCATGTAATAATACCATTCTACTCTCTTTAATTTAAGATAGAGATGCTCATGTGCTGTAATTAATCCTTTTGATCCTTGATAGACACTGACTTTCTCTGCTGTTTTTTCTTTGTGAAATGCTTCGAGTGTTGGGAGAAAGTTCTGAAATTCTTTTTCAAGCTTTTGGAATTCTTCTTCCTTTTTTTTGAGATAATCTTGAA
The DNA here is from genome assembly GCA_023267795.1 of Candidatus Woesearchaeota archaeon. GTDB lineage: Archaea > Nanobdellota > Nanobdellia > Woesearchaeales > DSVV01 > JACRPI01. The sequence goes on from JAHFMP010000037.1 coordinate 7,366, forward strand.
TCTTTTTTGGCTCTACTCCTTGAAAATAGGTCACTCCATTTTTTTCAATGTGCGATGCTAATCCTTTTTTTTCTAATTTGTCAAGAATGCTGTATAATTTTGACCGTGAGACTTGCGATTCTTTTGCAATTGGTCCTGTTGAAGTTGTTCCTAGCTTTAAGAGTGCGAGATAGGTTTTGATTTCTCCTGCTGTTAAGCCTATTTGTTCGAGTATTTTGGTGTTCATCTGCATTGGTTTACTTCTTGTCTATTTATTTCTATTGTTTTGTGTCCCACCTAGGGGAGCACAATATTCATATACTCTTCGCATATTTCTGTTGTTTAGTGACTACTTATGAATGAAGAAAAATTAACAGATAAACAAGAAAAAAAATGGTACTTCAATGAGAAAGAAACGGATCACTAATCGATATTATATTACCTCTGAAGGCAAAAATAAAATAAAGACTGCAATAGCTCAAAAAAGAATGTATTGTTCAGACTTTGCAAGAGTAATAGTCATGAATGCAGGAACATTAAGCGCAAAACTCAGTGGGTACATCACTTTATCACTAGAGGAGGCGGAAAAGATCTATCGCACATTAGGAAATCCTTCTGAACTCACTTTCCTTCATGCATATGCAACACAGCAATCAGAAGCATCATACAGTCCGCATTTTTTGACGAAAATAACAGGCAACGCCCAAAGAAGAGAAGAAGATGAATCTTTAGAGGCAAGACTAAAGAGAGTAGTTAT
>JAHFMP010000038.1 GCA_023267795.1 Candidatus Woesearchaeota archaeon
TATATCAGTTCTCCATAGCCAGAAATAATATACGCTAATAAAAAAGAACGCAGTAAATGCAAAATCTGTAATAGCCAGCCCTGTATACGCCAGCATATTTGGGCAGAGTGCATACAAAAAAAGTGCAAACAATCCTGATTTTTCACCATATAGGGCAGCTGCCCACTGAAAAATATATAATCCTAAAATAATCCCTAAAAATAAAAAAGGAAGTCTTGCATATAAAAGAAGATTTTCTGCATCATTCCCTGATTCATAGAAAAATTCTCTCGAGAAAAACCACTGATTCACGTAGGCTTCATCAGATTGTTCTGCTGCAATCCAATTATTCGATGTAAGATTTACTGTTGGATTGAAAAAAAGAAGCGGAAGCCCTGCAATAAGCTTTGCCAAAGGAGGATGCTCAAAATTGAGGCGAAAATCTTCTGTTTTCCAATACATGTAGCCTGATGCAATATAATTTGGCTCATCGAATGTTACTGCTGTTTCTGTCATGCTTGTTATTGCAAGCACTACAAAAAATGCCAAAAGGAAGAATACAAAAATAGTTGTTTTTTTCATTTTACAGCAAAATCATTTCACAATAGTGTTCAGAAAGGATTTTGTTATAAAGCTTTATAAAGTTTTTTTGGTTCTTTCCAAAAATGCAAACAATAAGTCTATGCATGATTGTGAAGAATGAAGAAAGCTGTTTAGAAAAATGTTTGACAGCTGTTAAAGATCTTGTTGATGAAATTATTATTGTAGATACTGGCTCAACAGACAAAACACTTGAAATTTCACAACGCTTTACTGACAAAACTTTTTTTTTTGAATGGTGCAACGACTTCAGTGCAGCGCGTAATTTCTCACTAACAAAAGCAACAAAAGAATGGATCCTGTTTTTAGACGCTGATGAAATACTTGCAAAAGATGATCATACTGCGATTCGCAAACTTATAGAAAGAAAAGATGCTATTGCATACGCATTTGATCAAGTGGAATATACAAATGATGCGTCATTGACAGGATTTGTATATATTCAAAAAAAAGACAAACATTCACAAGAATTTCTGGGAAAAGTTATTGTTTCTCACGCTATTCGTCTATTTCGCAATACTCCCAATATTTGTTTTCACTGGAAAATACATGAATCAATTTCACCATCTCTGGAAGCAAAAGGCTTGACTGCTTTGTCTTCTGGAATTATCATTCACCATTACAAAAATGAAAAAAATCATGAGTTTCAACAGCAAAAAATGTTGATGTATCTCAAAATAGGAGAAGAGCAAATCAAAGCAACTCCACAGCACCCAAAACCATTGTATGAAACAGGCCTTATTTATTACTTTCTTGGACGATACAGGGATGCTGCTGCTGCTTTTGAAAAAGTTATTGCCATGATTCCTAAAAAATATAGTGAAGATGCCAAATTTTCAGACATGAAAAGAGCATATCATAAGCTTGCGAGATGTTATACAAAACTCAATGAGTTTCCGAGAGCAATCTCACTGTATGAAAAATACAATCAGCTAAAGCCAAATGAAAGTGATGCTCTTGCAGAACTGGGATTGCTTCACATTAAGATAAATGATACTGAGAAAGCCAAATTGTTTTTTCTTCGCGCACTGGAAGCAAATCCTGCAAACATTCTTGCAGCACATAATCTCTCTCTTTTATACATCCATTTGGGACAGAAAGAGAAAGCTCATGAACTTCTTCAAGCCATTAAAGAAAAATATCCAAATCAATACACATACAACACATTGGGAATACTTGCAGTTCAAGAAAACAAACTTACTGAAGCAAAAGATTTTTTTGAAAATGGGATTTCTCTCCAACAATATTCCTCTCAGGACATTACGATTAACCTATATATCAACTTAATTCAACTCTTTATTTTTCAAAAAGAAAAGAAGCCTGCAGAGAAATGGCTACTGCAATTAAAAAAGTTCTATAAAGGAGACATCAATACTATCGAGAAAACAATTAACGCTTTATAATACTTTATGATGAAAAAATGAGAAAAAAATAAAAAAAGAAAGAAAAAATTCTTTCAAGATTTAATCAGCTGCTTCAACAGACAAGCTACTTTCACTTACTGTGGTAGCAATCATTTCATCGCCAGTGAGATCATAGTCTTCCCAGTTAGAGACAATTTGCGCTGCCAAGCGTGTATCCATTGCATCCTGACCTGCAACAACTAATGCAACATAGTCACCGTTTTCGAACAATTTGATTAAAGCTTGTCCGCTTTCAACACCAAGAGCTGTACTACAATCAGCTGGGTTGCCCATTAATTCCGAAACAACACTGTTTGCGCATGGACCACCTACTGCAACAATGTTCTTGTTTGTAACACTGCTTACTTCAGTATCCAATTTTACAGCACTGACACTGATTGGCATAACAGTTTGTGTTGTTGTTGTAGCTGCTTCTGCTGTAGAAGCATCAGTTGGTGCAATGTACAATTTTGCATACGATGTGTCGTATGGATGCTGAATGACGAGACTCTGTTGATCTTCTCTATCGTACGTGATTAAAGTTCCTTTTTTAGTAAAGAACTTTTGGAAATCATCGTTCTCATCAGATTCATCAAAGAGACCAAATCCTTGTGTAGCTGTCAATGCTGAGACAGTAGTGCTGTTCCACTCAATGCTGTTGTCTGTAACATCATCATATGCAGCTGTTACGTTGAGAGGACCCAAAACGTTTGATGGACCAATGTACAACGTTGCACTAAGATCTCCATCATTGTACTCAGAAAACAACATACCCTGGAACGCTTGTGTTCCAATGACTCCACTGAAACGGTTACCAAAAGCTCCACCGACAGTATCGTGGAGTGTTAATTTTCCACGGTTCAACGTTGTAATATTTGCACCGTTGAACGCTCCTGTACTGGTAAAGTTCACATACCTTCCATTCTCGTTGATAAGCAATCCAATTGCTCCAGCACTCTTCAAGGTAATGTTAGAGATGTTTACAGGAGTTGTACTGCCTGCTCCTTGATCAGAGTATGAAACATCATCATCTGTTGTTCCATATGTCAAGTCATCAAAGTTAATTTCATTGTCGTTGATATCAATGTTGGTAATTTGTATCAAGTGTGCTTCTGCTTTTGTTGACTCAACAACAAGGAACATTGCTCCCTGACAATCTACAACACTTGAAGTACCAGTACATACTTCGTTTTCCAAGTACACAAGCTCATCTTGATTTGCTGTCGTAGATGATGGAGCTTCATTTCCCCACTGTATAACTTCAGTAGCAGCTTCTCCTGATGTAAAGCTGGAATCTGCTGCAAGCGGGATTTCCACTAAACGCCCATCCTCGTTCTTGAATTTGATATTTGCAGAAGTTGATCCTGCAACAAACTCAATTGTTTCAGTGCCACCTGTTTCCACACCTGCAAAGACAAATTTAAAGTTTCCAAACATTGGATCAATATATTCATCTCCTGGTGCAAGGAATACTTCATCTGTATCAGGTGCAAATCCAATATCAAAGCCAGTCCATCTCAATTCACCACTAGTTGGCACACTGCTTGCTGCCCGAAACAAACCAAGTGTTCCATCAACATCTTCATTGTTGAACTGGATTTCATCGTTTTGCCTGATAGTCACTTCTCCTGCTCCGATTGCAACTTCACACACGTCCTGATCTCCTGCTTCAATGTTGACTCTCTTTGCATCAGTGATACCGAGAGTAACGCCATTGACAGTTTCTGTGTCTTTGACATCTACCCACACTTCTGTACCATCAACTTTGAATCCACATGATCCAGCATCTTCTGTTGCATCTGCAGATACATCCATTAATTCAACAGTGTGTTCTACACCATCAATTGTTCTTGTGAGAGATTCTCCTTCACTCATCCAGACAACAGAGTCACCAGATTGCATCTCAAGCTCTGCTAATCTTGGCAAAGCAGCTGCTACTGTTGTAATTCTTACATCAGTTATCGTATAACTCTTTCCTTGGATGTTCAAAGATGTTCCTTCCAGATCATCTCCTGCTTTTGCATCAGATGTATTACTTACTGAAATATAGCTGTCAAACTGCAACGAGTAGTTGTACAAAAAGTTGTTGGAGTTATCAACAAAGATGTATGTGTCTGCAACTGGCGCATCATCGTCATCCTGTGTGTACAAGAATTGTCCTGTTGCCTGACTCTGAAATAATAGTATTTGTGTGTATTTTTCATCGTTGTCATTGTCTCCTTCTGCATCATGATAGACATCGTCTGCCAACAAGTCAAGATCTGAATCATCTACACTTGGTTCACAAGCTGAGATGTTGTAGCCAGGGTACAAGTTTCTATTACACAACTCATATCCTTCACTGACACTATATTCTTCATCTGATTCTGTGTCTTCAGCAACTGCTGTTGTTTGGACAGAAACAGATTGAAGACTTGTTGCAATATTGGTAATCCCAATAACGTCTTCTGCCTTTGCATCAGCACCCACAACTAATATTCCATTAAATGCTCCATCCTCGATGAACATCCCAGGATAGTCTGACAGGTCTGCTGCCATTGCTGCACCCATTAATGTCGCTCCTACCATTGTAGCAGCTGCACCAAGTGATGCAATCTTTTTGATGGTTTTTTTTACTCGCATACACTACACCTCCGTGTGTATCTTTTTTTCTAGGCTATTATACATACATATCTAGGCTATTTGAAAAACCATGCAGGATGCACAGTTTTTGCTTTTCATGGAAAAGGAAAGTTATTCCTCGTCGAAAAACTGCCATATAATTATTTTTATTGAATTGTTAGGTTAAAACTCCTTTAAATATTTTTCGTCATTTGACCAGTTACTTTTCTAAGTGTATGAGGACATATTACGAAACCCAAATAAGAAGCAAAACAATCACTCTGATGCACACTTCTAAGGAGCATCAAAGTGATTACTTCATTCATGCGGACGACAGATAGAAGAAAATGCCGACTTCATCGACATTTTCAAACCTGTCGTCTGCATTCACTTTGTTCATGCGGACGACAGGATTCGAACCTGCGAAGGCACTAAGCCAACAGGGCCTAAACCTGTTCCGTTTGGCCACTCCGGCACGTCCGCAATAATGAGCTTCAATTTGCCAGAAAAAAGAAAAAATGCTCTCCCTTATATATTTTCCTTAAAAAACTATCCTACATTAATTGTATAATTTACATGATTGCCTGCTGCAATGTTTTTGAGCATTTTAATCCGCTGCAGCAATTGCTCCTTCAAAGGATGATTATACTGAATTGCCCCCTCAAAAGCTGCAACAGCTTTTCTCCACTCCTTTTTTTTTTCATATAACGCACCTAAACTAAAAAAGAACTGCGAATATTCTGGATGAACTATAATACCATGCTCAAATACTTTTATGGCATCATCAACATAAGCAATATGGTCATAACAAACACCAAGGTACTCTATAAAATTTACATCACCTGGCATTGCACGAAACAATTTTTTTAAAACTACAATTGCTGCACGATATGCTTTTTTATGATAGAACGCTTTTGCAAGATTAAACACTGAATTTACATCATGCTGCTCTAAATCAAGCAATTGGACAAGCTCATGCAATGCACGAAGCTGCCTGCTCTTTGCAACCAACTCTGTTATTACTGCTTTTTTTGCTGCTCTTTTTTCATTATTTTTATTATCCACATTTTCTTGACAAAAAACAGCATCAGCAAGGAAATAAAATGATTTTTCAAAATTATCTTCAAAAAGAACATAGCCAACTGCAAGATCCAAGCAGATTTTTGGATCTTTTCCATGCTTCACTTTCTCTTTGGACATTTCAAAATAAAGTTTCTGCTTTTCCTGCACGTACTCCTGACTTTTCAGGAAATGCAAATGATGTATAGGAATTGGCACTTGCACAATTGTTTTCAACGGCTGCTCTACATTCCACTCAATGATTGAAGGATTAACATCCTCATGAACATGGCCTTTAAAATATATTTTTTGGGTATTCTTGAACAATCGCGTGATATACAAAACATCATAGTAGCCATTGAACTCTGCACAAAGAGGAAATTCTTTTTGGAGCTGCTCTTTTTCTTCTTTTTTCATGGAAATCCAATTACCATAATTGCTATAATTGCTATCTTTTCCTTTTTCTTTTATATATTTTGTATAATGTCTGCTCACAAAAGAAAAGGCAACTATTTCTTCTCCTTCTTTTTCATGAGTTTTCAAGTCCCCCAACAGATTTTTGAGATCTTTCAAATCATTTGCAGAAATGCACTCATCTGCATCAAGGAAAATAATCCAGTCACTTTTTGCCATTGATTTTGCGAAATTCTTTGCTTTCGAAAAATCATTCTCCCATTTAAAATCATAGACTGTTGCACCACATTCCTGTGCAATTTGTCTTGTACTATCTTCTGATCCTGTGTCTACTACAATCATTTCATCAACAAATAATTTTACTGAATCTAATGAATTCCTAATTAATTGCTCTTCATTTTTTGCAATCATGCAAAGTGAGATTGTTGGTGATTTTTCTTGCATAGAAGTTAAGAATATGTGATTATTATTAAAAGTTAACTTAAATTAATAACAAAAATTATAAAGCATCTCCACACCTCATGATTTTTCCATGGATAAAAAAAATTTCCTTCTTCTTATTGCTGCACTTGTTATTGCATTTGCAGTTGGTGAAGGGATCATAAGAATCTATTTTTCTCTAACAGATAAAACAGTAGGCTCCAGTGAAGAAGAAATCTGTCATAAAAATATATATGAAAAAATTTCGAATGTAGATGATCCATACAGGTTTTCTCCTTATTTTCCAGACTATATGGAATATTGGGAATATTATGGAGCCAGACCAAAAGCAAACTACAATGAAGGAAATGTTGAAAAAGAAATTATCATGCCTGATGGACAAAAAATGCTTGGCATTGTTTATGACTTCCAAACAAATGGACAACACATGAGGGGAATAAAAGATTATAGCTATGAAAAAGATCCCAATAAGCTTCGCATTGCAGCATTAGGTGATTCTTTTACATGGGGAGATGACGTTCCCCTATTTTTCTCCTATCCTGCCATATTAGAAGAACTCATACCTGGTGCAGATGTACTTAATTTTGGAGTGACAGCAACAGGGATTGATGCCGTGTATCTTCGCTGGAAGTACGAAGCACTACGCTTTCATCCAAACATTGTTGTTTTTGGAATATTCATAGATGATATACGAAGAGTCCATCCTTGCATTAATAAACCAACTATCTCAAGACAAAATGATCAATTAGTCATAACAAATTTACCCCCTCCTTCTTTGCAGGAGATTTATGAAACATATGAAGAACCAAAAACCTACAGTTATCTTATTGACTTCTTTCGATATCAACTAAAGTATTTTGGCAGCGTAAAAAAGAAACAATATGATTATGGATTTGATATTTTGGAGTTAATACTTAAGGAAATAAAAAACCAATCAGAAAAAGATCAGACATATTTTATGGTTCTTATCATAGAAGGAGGAAATGATCACATAAATGATGACGTTGAACTGGAAGCCATTGATCAACTAAAAGATATGTTAAAAGAAATGGAAATTTCCTACGTAAGTTCTAACAGTATATTTGAACAAGAAAATTTTACACCAACTGATTATGAAAATATGCAGATTTTTCATTTTATGCCAGAAGGCTATGGATTATTAGCGCAGGGAGTTAAAAATAAATTAGAGGATGCAGGAATTATTACAAAGCAGAATGATTATTATTTTTTCTTTGATGGCAATTATTCTATTCTCATTTTAACAAATAAACAAAATAGCTCTGATGTTAAAGTAATTTTTCCTTTTCTGATTACAGCATAGTGATATATGAATTAAAATTATCTTTTCTTCCTATCAGAATTTCTCTGACGTGTTTTAGAAGCTCTGCCATAGCCACAGCTTGCACAGATCGCACGAGAAACATGATAACTATGCCTGCCACAACGCCTGCAAATAATATGATTCTTTTTGCCAGACCGTTTTCCTTTTGCTGCTGTTCCTTTTGACATAATAAAAATTCTTACATTCAGACACTTCGTGTCTTCATGA
>JAHFMP010000039.1:0-4792 GCA_023267795.1 Candidatus Woesearchaeota archaeon
AGGATTTGAATCCTACAATCAGAAAAGAAAGGATGGTTGCGATTTCTCAGGAAATTCTTCGCAGAAATTTACATGTTATATGGAAAATCGCATCAGGAACAAAAGTAGAAACCCTTGATGAGAATACTATTGATTGGATGGCAAAAGCAGGTTGTTCTTATATATCAATATCTCCAGAATCAGGATCAAAGAGAATTATGAAACTGATGAAAAAACCATTTCCTTATGATCGTGCACTTGCCCTTGTTCATGCAATGCATAAAAATAGCATTACAACACAAGCATGTTTTATTTTAGGTTATCCTGGAGAAGAAAAAAATGATATTGCTCTAACAAATAAATATATACGTCAAATTGTCAAGGCAGGAATCGATGAAATTGCTGTTCTTATCCTTACTCCCACTCCAGGTTCTGTTATATTTAATGATTATGCAAAAGATAATAGTCTCGATGATATTTCCAAATTTACCTTTACTCCAACTTGGCGGAAAGATTACAAGAAATATGCTCTTGAACGCTTTAAATCATATACTCTTTTTGTTTTTTGGCGTTTTGTGTATCATCCTTTTGCTGTTTTCAAACAACCATTCTCTTTTTTTCACAAACATTTCTCTACAAAAATGGAAATGACCTTGTATCGTGTCTTTCGCATATGGCTGCTTTGTACTTTTAGAAAAAAATATGTTAAAAATAGGGATATTTCATGAGCACTCAATTTCATAAAAATACTTCTCAGGATAAGAAGAAGAAAGCAATTATTTTAGGAGCAGGCGCAACAGGACTTAAAATAGCTGCAGAACTTGCTCGAGCAGGATATGCTGTTACTCTGCTTGAGAAAAATACACATATTGGAGGAATGGCATATAGTTTTCAGTATAAAGATGTCACTCTTGATTATGGACCTCATAAATTTTATTCACAAATTAAAGGGATTATGTCAGAATATAAAGAAATTCTTGCTAATGATTGTCTTGTTCGAGAAAAAACTAACAGCTTGTATCTTCTTGGAAAATATTTTCGCTTTCCACCAAATCCATTTCAACTTGCTTTTGGGATAAATCCAATAATTCTTGCCAAATGTGGGATGAGCTATTGTTCCAGCTTCATTGGCTCTCTTTTTTCTTCTCGCAAAAATGTTTCGTATGAGGACTATTTTCTTCACGGTTTTGGAAAAGCATGTTATGAACTTTTGTTCAAAGATTTTTGCTGGAAGGTTTGGGGAGATCCAAAAATAATTTCTGAAGAACTTGCTAGGCGTCGAATTCCAGTTCCAAACATTAAAGAATTGGTTAAAAATGCATTCACAGGTGAACAAGACAAACCTGATGTTAGTGCAAAATATTTTTATTATCCTAAGCAGGGATTTGGAAAACTCTCTGATATTCTTGCGGATAGAGTTCAGTCCTATGGTGGTGTCATCCAATTGGGAGTTCTCCCTTTGGAGATAGTTACAGATGGCAAGAGAGTAACATCAGTTGTTTATTCAGATCATACAAAAAAGAAACAAACTCTTGATGATATTGATGTCTTTATTTCTACTATTCATTTAAAGGATTTCATTGGTTTATTTACTCCACATGCACCATCTTTTGTTGCTGATGCAGCAGGAGCTTTACATTATCGTGCATTACGTTTGTGTTACGTGTTCCTTGACAAAGATCGTGCGCTGCAGGACAATTGGTTTTTTTTTCCAGAACAAAGTGTTTGCTTTAATCGTGTTTCTGAACAAAAAAGTTTTAGTCCTTTTACTGTTCCGTCGGGAAAAACAGTAATTACAGCAGAGATTACTTGTGACATTGATAGTTCTCATTACATTATGGATGATGCTGCACTTCGTGCTGTTGTTCTTGAAGATCTTGAAAAAGTTGGAATTTTAAAGAAAGAGGAAGTTACTGGTTTAGTCACTGATTTTTTTACTAAGAAATTAGCTCGTGTCTATCCAGTTTATGCTATTGACTTTAGAGTACATCTTTCTTCTGTTCTTGATTATATTCATTCGTTTGAAAATGTATATACTATTGGTCGTCAGGGATTGTTTAATTATAATAATACTGATCATTGCATGGATATGGCAAATCTTACTGCACAACATATCTTGTCCAATGGAAATCGAGATGAGTGGCAGAAGATAGTGCAGATATTTGATACATATAAAATTGTGGATTGAGGGTTATGATAAAAAAGCATTTTTTTATTGATATAGTAATTGTTTTCTGGATTCTTTTTATCATGAGTCTCTACTTTGTGTATCGTGGTCTTGATATTTTTTTAATCCTCAGGTTGATGTAAGATGATTTCTACTATTCTAAGTATTGTTCTTGCACTTTTTTTTCTTGGTCTTTCTTATGCTTTAGGTAAAAAATTTCTTAATTTTTTTTCATTGCCGCTTACATATCATGAGCATTATCTTTTTAGTACTGTTTTGGGGGTTAGTTTATTTGGCCCAATTTTCTTTATTATAGGTATATTTCATCTTTATTTTGTTTGGTTTTTTGTTCTGTTCTTTTCTTTACTTATTCTTTTTTTCTACAAAGATATTGTTGCTTTCTTTTTAGACTTTTCTTTACTTATTAAAGTATTCTTGCCCTCACGCTATTCTTCTTTTTTTCTCCGATTTTCTTTTGTGATTCTCATTCTCTTTATTGGTGCAAATTTTTTCTTTTCATTAACACCAGAAATACAATGGGATAGTCTTGTCTATCACCTTACTCAGGCAAAGATTTATGCTCATGAACATGCTATTGTTCAACTTTCTTATGACTATCATACGTACATGCCTAAACAATTTGAGATTTTGTATGTGTTAGGTGAAATCTTTGGACTTTCACAAATGGCAAAAATATTCACATTTTTCTTTAACCTGTTTCTTTTGTTTGGAATTTTTTTTTTTGCTCGTCGTTATTGGAACTATGATGTCGCGCTTCTTACCTCTGCTATTTTTTATACTATTCCAACACTTGCTCTTTATCAATCAACAACGTATAATGATATTCCTGTAACTTTATTTTTATTTTACAGTTGCTATTCTTTCATACTCTCTATTCAACATAGAAAATTTCTTCTTTTTGCATGGATTTTTTTAGGTGCTGCAACAGCAACAAAGATTCTCATGCTCTCCACTCTTCCTTTCTTTCTCTGTGCGCTTTACTTTTTTTCCTATTTTTCTACTTCTTCAAATTGTCAAAATAAGAAGCACTATCTCTATTTTTTCTTTGATTCTGTATTGATTTTTCTTCTTGTCTTTCTTTTTCTTTTCCCATGGCTCCTACTTACTTATACTCAAATCCATAATCCAGTTTTCCCTTTCTTCTATTCTACTCTTGGTGGAGATACTTGGAATAGTGATTTAGAAACCTATTGGTCTACACTTCGCGCTGATTTTGGAAGTGGAAGAAGTATTGGTTCTTTATTTTTAACGCCGTGGCATATTACTATGAATCCGTTGCGTTATGGTCCTGTGTATGGTATTACTCCATTGTTTTTTATCTTCCTTCCTTTGCTTGTTTTTTTCTTTCCAAAAGAATCATCTCTTCAGAAGAAGATAATTCTATTCCTTGTGTTCTTTTCTTTGTTTTATTTTATTGCCTGGTTTTTCCTGGCATCTGATATTCGATATCTCTTTCCTCTTTTTCCTGGTTTAACTCTTCTTTCTGTTATTGTGTTTACTTCTCTTAATGGTTCATCCTATTCTTTCACTCGTACTTTTCTTCCTTATGTTCTTATTTTTCTTCTTCTTACTAATCTCATTTTCTTTACTGTTGTGCATCGTAACACTGTCCAAGTTCTCTTTCATGTTCAGGATACTGATTCATACATTCATTCCTATGTTCAGAATTACCCTATGGCTAAATGGGTTAATGCAAATCTACCTAATGATGTTCTCCTTTTTATTGCAAACGATGATCGTGTTTATTTTTATGATAAACCATACATTCAAGGATATCCAATTATACAAGGGGTTATTGATTATCCCCGCATAAAAACACAATCTGAATTTCGTACTCTTCTTTTAGAGAAAGGAGTTACGCATGTTGTTCTTACAAAACATCATCCTGGTCATGACGATACAAGCTATGCGACTTTTAAGAATTATTACAATGATCATATTACCATGCTTTGGCTTAATTTGGTTGAAGATTATGGTTCTCTTGTTACTGTTCAGGACGATGTTTTTCTCTATACCCTTAATTGACAACTTAAAATTAAGAGAAAATATAAAAAGAGATTCTTTATTCATCCTTTTATGTTTATACTACAAAATAATACTGCTGTTTTTATTTTGGGAAAAAAATTAGGATATCTTTTTTCCTTCTTCTTGTTTACCACAATACTTTTTTTTGTTCTTTCTTACATTCACAAAATTCCTGTTTCATGGACTTATTTTCATGTGATGTTTATTACAGGTGCTATCGCAATTTTTGGTGAATTGCTTGAGAGGTATTTCCATGGGTAATATTTTTAATGGATTTATTTCTTCTTTTTTCAGTGGCTTTAAAGAAGGAATGCACTTGTTTAGCTCTCGCATTGCTATTCTTGTCAATAGCTTGTTTCTATTTTTTGTGTACATTTTTGGTGTTGGATTCAGCTCTATTTTCGCAAAAATAACAGGAAAAAAGTTTCTTATCATTACTCTTGATAAACATGCAAAAACTTATTGGGAAGAGCTTGATCTTAAAAAGAAACAAATGAAAGAATATTATCAACAATTTTAATGTTGTATCTACAGGGAGAATACTATGTACATTTTAGGAATAAGTTGTTATTATCATGATGCATCTGCTGCACTCCTTAA
>JAHFMP010000039.1:4802-7894 GCA_023267795.1 Candidatus Woesearchaeota archaeon
GTTGGATTCAGCTCTATTTTCGCAAAAATAACAGGAAAAAAGTTTCTTATCATTACTCTTGATAAACATGAAAAACTTATTGGGAAGAGCTTGACTTAAAGAAAAAACCTATAAAAGAATACTTACGACAATTCTGAATGCGGTGAGATGGGATGTACATTTTAGGAATAAGTTGTTATTATCATGATGCATCTGCTGCACTCCTTAAAGATGGAATTATTGTTGCGGCTGCTGAAGAAGAGCGCTTTACTCGAAAAAAACATGATTCTTCTTTTCCTATTCATGCAATTCAATTCTGCCTTAAACAACAAAGTATAACAATTGATGATGTTTCATACATTGGATTTTATGAAAAACCATTTCTTAAATTCGAACGTGTTTTATACCAACATCTCCAGATGTTTCCTTTTAGTTTGAAGACCTTCCTTTCTTCTATGCCATCTTGGCTTACTGAAAAACTTCGTGTTGTTAGTGCAATTCGCAAGAAACTCAAATATAAAAAAAATATTCTTTTTGTGGAGCACCATCTTGCGCATGCAGCAAGTTCCTTCTTAGTTTGTCCATTTGATAAAGCAGCAATCGTTACTCTTGACGGTGTTGGTGAGTGGACGACAACAACATATGGTGTTGGGAATGGAAATGAAATTCATCTCATGAAACAGATTACATTTCCTCATTCTCTTGGCCTTCTTTATAGTACTGTTACTGCATACCTTGGGTTTAGTGTAAATAATTCTGAGTACAAAGTCATGGGACTTGCTGCGTATGGGATAATGGATAGAACAACAAATTCATATTACAAAAAACTTTTGCAAGTTATTGATATTAAAGTAGATGGAAGCTATAGACTGGATATGCGCTATTTTCGCTTTCATTATGCAGATAGAATGCCTTCTGATGCATTTTGTTCTCTTTTAGGTGGACCAATTGCAGCATGTGATAGTGAAATGACGCAGCGCCACAAAGATATTGCTGCTGCTGTTCAACTCATCACAGAAGATGTTATTACAAAAATTCTTTTTCATGTTCATAAAGAAACAAAACTTTATGCTGTTGTTCTTGCTGGTGGAGTCGCACTAAATAGTGTTTACAATGGTAAAATTATTCGCACAACTCCTTTCAAACATGTTTGGATACAGCCAAATGCTTCTGATGGCGGAACATCCATTGGTGTTGCGTCGTATATTTACCACACTATTTTAGGAAATAAAAGAAATTATGTTCAGAAACATGCTTATTTTGGACCATCATTTACTGATAAAGAGATTCATGCATTTCTCAAAGACAACAATATCAAACACACTATGTTCTCTTCTGATAAAGAACTCATTGATGCCACTGTCGAGATGCTTTGTCAAAATCATGTTGTTGGTTGGTTTCAGTTGGGAATGGAATGGGGACCACGTGCATTAGGTGCACGAAGTATTCTTGCAAATCCTATGAATCCAAATGCAAAAGAACTTTTGAATGAAAAAGTAAAACATCGTGAGAAATTTCGGCCATTTGCTCCTGTTATTTGCGATGATGATGCAGAAACTTATTTTTCTATTGACAAGCCATTACCAGAACCAACAGATTACATGCTTATGGTGTATCCTATTCTCAAAAAATGGCATGAGAAAATTCCTTCTGTAACACATGTTGATGGAAGCGGTCGTTTGCAGACAGTACAGAGATGTCAAAATACACTCTACTATGATCTTCTCAAAGCCTTTGGAAGATTAACAGGTATTCCTATTCTTATCAATACTTCTTTTAACATTCGAGGAGAACCTATTGTATGCAGCCCTTATGATGCTTACAAATGTATGATGGGTACTGGGATTGATTATCTTGTTCTTGGCAGATTTTTGATTAAACGAGAAGATAATCCACAGGATATGTGGGATAGTGAATCAACTGCTGATGACTAATTCAACCGCATATTTTATATATTTATTATCTTTTCTTCTTTTTATGGAACAGCAGGATCAACAACTTCAGAATAGTTCTTTTATCAGAGAATTTTGGAATTTTTTAAAAGTACGAAAAGTGTGGTGGCTGTTGCCGATTATTATTATGCTTCTTTTTGTTACTGTCCTTATTATATTTGGTCAAAGCAGTGCTGTGTCTCCATTTATTTATGCGTTATTCTAAAAAATTATGTTTTTTATTCTCAAATTTCATTATCATCTGTATCTTTTCTAAAACAATATCCACACAAATATTTTTCATACTCTCTTGCTCCCAATCAGGAGGCTCATTGTTATGGTTGAACTGAAACTTTTTGGAGCATTGGTCATAGCTGCTCACTACAGTAACATATTGATTTCCTTTGACTAATATTTCCGGATTTGTTACTCCAAACAACCCTATTGTTTTTGTTCCTACAGCAAGTGCTATATGCAACAATCCACTGTCTGTTGTTATGAACAGATCCATTTCTTTTAACGCTCCTGCTGTTTGTTTAAGCGTGAGTTTTCCTATAAGATTTATGATTCTTGTTTCATTATACGCTTTATCTTTTTTTATTTGTTCTAAAAGCACACTTGTATGCTCTTTATCTCCAGATCCACCAAAGATAACAATTTTGTTGTTTTTGTATTTCTTAATAACTTCTTCAAATAATTTTTTCCAATAAGTATCTGGCCAATTTTTGGATATCCATGTTGCATGAGGGTTGATGCCGATGCACTGTTTTTTTATTCCTTCTTTTGCGAATATTTCTTTAACTTTTCTTTTTGTTTCTTCTGAAATAGTTACAGAAAGCTTTGTTAGATCATACTCATTTAGCTCAATTTGTTCTGCAATGTTTTTTGCATTTTGGCGTATATCCCATGTTTTTGTTGCTTTTTTTACGTTCAAATGATTGCTTGTACTTTTTGTACAATATAAATTTCCCAATTTGTATCTGGCATTACTGAGAGCTAAGAGCAGTGCACTATGTTGTGCCGGAAAAAGGTTGATGCAAAGGTCATATTTTTTTCTCCTTACTTCTTTTAGTGTCTTTAGGAAGTCCGAACTCAAAATATCATCCTTATTTCTTTTTATCATACTATTTATTCTTGTAACTCCTTCTAGTAAATCTCCATTTCCTTTATAACAAAGGTAAT
>JAHFMP010000040.1:0-3507 GCA_023267795.1 Candidatus Woesearchaeota archaeon
TCCTTTATTCTTAAAGAAATAATCTCCATTCCCTCGCACTTTTTCAAGATACCAAATATAACACCTCCATATTATTCCCCACCAGTCAAAGATAAGAATGAAATATCCTTTTTCTGTTAAAATACGATTGTATTCTCTTATAACCTCTTCTACACTTTGTTTTGGAAGATGATCTAATGTTGATAAATCAGCAAGTATCTCAAAACTTTTTTCTTTAAATGGAAGTGCTGTTATAGATGCATTTGCAACGTGTATTTTCTTTGTTGATTTTTTTGCAGAGCGACAAACACTATAGGACAGATCAATTCCATACAACATCAATTCAGGTGTATCGAGATGCTTTAGAATATTTCTTTCAAGATCAATTCCCTCATTCCATAAATCAACTTTTAAGAGCTTTATGCTCTTTTTTCCTCCTATTTCTATTGCATCAATTACTTTTCTTATTGGAACAAGAAATAGTTCTGTAAGGTATGGACCACGCACTATTTCTACTTCTGGATTTTCTGCAGCTTCATCCCACAGTGCTGCTATTTTCTGATTGTTATCAACAAGTTCATATACTTTTTTTGTTTCTCTTTCAAATCTTTCTTTTGTAAATTTCTGCACTTGCTTAAGCCCTTTTTTTCGTAACTTCTCCTGCATTTCTTTGCTCTTGAGAACAGAAACTATTTTCTCTGCAAGATCCACACTGTTTGTTGGATCAAAGTAGACAACTGCATTTCCACCTAACTCTGGCAAGGATGTTCTTTCAGAGCAAATCACTGGACAACCACATGCCATTGCTTCAACAACAGGAAACCCAAATCCTTCATGCAAAGATGGATGTACAAGCACTGCTGCTCTATTGTATTCTTCTTCTATCTTCTCTACTTCATCCTTCCAGATAATTGCGTCTTCTATAACTAATGATTTTGCAATTGCTTTTAGCTCCTCCCGAGCACCAGGCCAAAGCGACTTTCCCACTTTTATGAGACGAGCTTTTGGAATCTTCTTCCTTACTTCAGCAAATGCTTCAATCAAGATTTTTAGATTTTTATAAGGCATTTCTGAACCTACACACAAAATATCATAGGTTTTTTGTTTTTTCACTGCCTCTTTTATTGTAGGCAATTCCATGAAGTCTTCAGACGGATATTCGTAGATCACATGTATTTTCTCATCAGGATAACGAATAATGTTGAGAAGACTTTTCTTTGTAGCTTCTGAAACAGTGATAATACGCTCTGATTTTGTAAGTGCTTCTATTGTTTTTCTAAAAAACCATTTATCAAATTTTTTTAAATTCAAATGAATTGCCTGCTCATACAATGGATATTCCAAAGGAATTACATCATGAACAGTTACAATTGCTTTTTTGTATCTCTTGAAGATTAATGGAGAAGCAATTTCCTGACTTCGAAAATGAACAATTGGTGTTCTTCCATTACTTTTTTTTATGAAAAGTGTTATTGCAAATGGCCCTATCTTTATTGGAAAAATGAAAGAAAAAGAATATATTGGATCATTCTTTATTGCATCTACAAGCTGGGAGGTATATCTTTCTAACCCGCATTTCTCACCAACTTGCTTGGTAACTATGTTTACTTCAATTTTCTTTGTCTTGCACTCTGACTTCTTTCCAAAGCTCATGATACACCTTCATTGTCTTTTCTGATGCACTTTTCCACGTAAATTTCTTTGCTTGAATTTTTCCTTTTTTTATAAGGTCTGTTCGTTTCTTCTTGTCTTCCTGAATTTTTACCATCGCTTCTCTTATTTCATCATAACGCTCTGGATTTACAAGAAGCGCTGCATCGCCTGCTATTTCTGGCAATGATGAAACATTTGATGTTATAACAGGAGTGCCGCATGCCATTGCTTCAAGCACTGGAAAACCAAACCCCTCATATAACGATGGAAAAAGAAGCGCTTCAGCACTGCTGTATAAAGCAGGCATATCTTCCTCAGGAACATAACTCAAAAAAAGCACTTTATCATGAAGATGCATATCTTCTACATATTGAAAAATAGGATTATACAACCAAGCTTTTTTACCAACAACAACCAGCTTTGTTTCTTTTTTTTCGCCTCCAGCCTCTATATTATATCTGTTATAAGCATTGAATGCTTTCAGAATGTTGAGAAGATTTTTTCTTGGAGATATTGATCCAACAAATAAAAAATATTTATCTGACAACTTGTATTTTTTTTTCGTGAAAATTATTTGTTCTGTTGTTACTTCTTTTTTATAGTTTTCACTTACCCCTGAATGAATGACAATAATATTCTCTTCAGGCAAACCATACGCACGCATCACATCTGTTTTTGTTGCATATGAAACAGCAATTACTTTATCGCAAATAGTGAGTGCTCTTTTAAAAAAAATTTTATAATATAGTCGCGTTATATAAGTAAATGCACCGGGATATTTTAGAAATGCAATATCATGAACTGTTATCAGATATTTGCATTTTTTTGGTTTCCAGAGTGGAACAAAGAATGCTGGACCATGAAAAATATCTATTTTTTTTCTTTTTAGTTCTATTGGAAGATAAAAAAGCTCCCATAAAACTCTTAACAATCTCGTTCTTGTAGGAAATATTGAGGTGATTATAGTACTGTTAGAGTTTTGTGTTAATTCCTGAATTATCATTGGAATAGGAAGATACCCCATAATAAAAAAATAATACTCTGCATCTTTGTCAGAAGCTGATGTGTTTTTAGATATCTCTGCCACATATCGCTCTATTCCAGTAATTTGTCTTTGGAGATAGCGTACATTCATTCCAACGCGAAGCTTCTTTTGCTTTGTTGATTTCATCTCTTCAATAATTTTTTGTGATAGTACACCCCTCCCTAAGTTTCCAGAGAAAAAATCAGAGAAAGCATAGTAAAAAAAATTTACTCTTTCTGGATATTGGAGATGATAAAAAAGAAAAGCTCGTTTAGGAAGAGAGACAAGGCAATAATATATCCAAGATAGAACATATCCAATGTGAACCCTATTCTTTTTATAGAACAAAAGAGTATTACGAACCTGATAATAGATGTAGAGGGGGTGATTCAGATCCCCTAAACTCCTCGCAATTTTGTGCTTCACAATTGTTTTAGGAGTATAATAACAATAATGGTTTCTTTTCCTGGCGCGAATACTAAAGTCAACGTCCTCATTGCTTAGAAAATAGTCATCATCAAGAAAACCGATTTCCTTAAACACTGATGCTTTGATCATTACAACACAAAAACTTATCCAATCTACTTTTTCTATAATTTCAAAAGATTTTCTCTTTTTACTATACGTGCCATACATTTTTCCTTTTCCCAACAAAGAACTGTAATGACCTCCTGCACACCAAATTGCAGAAGGATTATCATAATAAACAACCTTTGGACAAACAAGACCAACATTTTTTTGTGTTTGAAATATTTCTAAGAGAGCAGTAATAATGTTTTTTTCAACAACTGTATCATTATTAAGAAGAAGAATATACTCTGATCCATGATTCATTGCATATTTTATTCCGA
>JAHFMP010000040.1:3517-7869 GCA_023267795.1 Candidatus Woesearchaeota archaeon
CTTAGCTTCAATCAGTTTAACTTCATGAAATTTCTCTTTTATGTAGCTCTGTGATCCATCTTCTGAACAATTATCAACAACAATAACTTCATAATTTGAATACGCAATATTCCTTAAAGAAGCCAAACATTCACCAGTATCATCTTTTCTATTCCAATTGAGGATAACAACTGCTATTTTGGGGCTTTTACTGTTCTTCTTCATATTCCAAAGTTCTCTATTCTTTAAATTTATATTTAAAAAGTATCCAAAGTGCACTAATCCCATGTTTCCAATTTATTTTTTTGCCTTCTTCAAAACTTCTTGGCTTAAAGTCAATAGGTATTTCTTCTATTGTAATTCCTTTTTTCAATATTTTTGCCGTAAGTTCAGGCTCAATATCAAAGTTATTTGAATTTAGCACCATATCCTTAATGACATCACTCTTTATCACCTTATAGCCTGTTTCCATATCATTAATTGTGGTGCCATAAAGCATGTTTGTTATGGCAGTAAGAACGATATTTCCAAGCCAATGAGTGTAATACATATTTTTATTAAAAAATCTACCTTTTGAAAATCTAGAGCCATACACAACCTGCACTTTTCCTGAGATAAGAGGAGCAAGTAATGCTTTATAATGTTTCGGATCATATTCCATATCTGCATCCTGAATTAGAATATAGTCTCCTTTTGCATGTTGTAACCCTGTTTTTATTGCAGCACCTTTTCCTTTATTTTTATCATGGAAAAATACTTTTGCATTGTTTATTTTTTTGACAATATCTTTGGTCCCATCATTAGAACCATCATCAACAATAATTATTTCTTTATTTAGCAGGCCTGTATCTGCATTTTTTACTTTCTCAATTAATTCAGTAATTGTATTCTTTTCATTATAAACAGGAATAATGATAGAAACATAGTTGTTTTGTTTTTGTATTTCCATATATTCTCCGGCAGATGTCAAAATTTATGAACAATCGCCATCTGCATATTATGAACTTAAAAATAAAATTATGAACTTAAAAATAAAAACGCCGAGGGAGAGATTTGAACTCTCGTGCCCTTGCGGACAGAGGATTAGCAATCCTCCGCAATAGCCAGACTATGCGACCTCGGCATAACTTCTAAAAATAGAAAAAAGGTGCCTTTTTATAGCTTGCGGTGTTTTAGTTGAGTATTTTGTTCTTTGTTTATATTTATTTCATAAAGCTTTGCTCTTTCTAAAAAAACGTATAGTGAAAAAATAACACTTTGTATAAATCCACGTACACCATCCAAAAATGCTCTTCTTCTTAAAAAAAAATTTATGAAATATAATAAAGGAGTAAAAATAAAGTTTATCCAAGAAATATGTTTTATTTGAGTACACATAATACCTGCCTTGTCTCCTTGAGATAATTTATAAGCATCTTGTGAGGAATATTTGTTTATTTTTCTTAGAAATATTTTTATATTAGGATGCGTATCATGGATAAGATAATTTTTTATAGTACCAACCCTATTCCCTAAGAATGTAACTGCTTCATGCGCTGTTTTTCCTTCAAAAAAGGCTGCTTTTCTTCTAAATAGCTTGAGTATTTTATGTGAACTAAAATGGGATCGTAACGGGCTTCCTAAAAAATAGTTTTTGTGTATAAGATAAAATCCATCATAATTTTTTTTTTGTATTTGCTCTCTAATTTCCCCAGCAGCATTGCTTGTTACAAGAACATCTGCATCTAAAATAATTACCCACTCTTTTGTCGCCTTTTCTATACCTTTCTGTTGAAGTTCAGGGATAAGAATATTTCCTTTTATTGAAAATACGTTCTTAGTATACTTCTTACAAATAGATACTGTTCTATCTGAACTTCCATTATCAATTATAATAATTTCATCTACCCATTGTATATGTTTCAAACATCTTTCAATTATTATTTCCTCATCTTTTACTGCTATTACAGCAGATATTGTTGCATTTACCATTTTATCCCAATAACGAACATACTATAAATATTTGATCTCCACATTTTTTAGGTCCTCTTGTACGTATGAACTTACCAATATTTTTTCCTGTCATTTTATCAATACAATGTATTATTGCATTTATTATTCTAATGCCAAATGCTTGGCCATCTAATAAATATCCTGCTGACTCGTAGACAAAAGAACCATGCCTGTCTATTCCAGCTCCCATCGGATACTGCTCTATTATCTCTATCTTATATCCTTTTTTATTTATTAAATATTGTATGGTTTCTGGTGTGAAGTACCAAAGATGCTCATATCTTCTATAACCCATCCAATATTTACCAAAAAACCTTCTTGCAAAACTACCATAATTAGGTACATTGATTAACACTTTTGTCTTTACATGTATTACTTTCTTTAGTTCCTCAAGTATATCTTCTTCTGCAGGAAGATGTTCAAGAACTGCTGAAATATTCACTACGTCAAATTTTTCTTCTTTAACCTCATTCAAAGAAGCATGTACTAAAAAACCTTGTTTTCTTACATATTCTGCCATATTTTTATTTATTTCAATACCTTCTGATTTCATTCCCAACTCTTTTGCTGCTTTAAGCGTTGCTCCATTGCCACACCCAAAATCAAGGAATCTCTTGCTTAGCACATTTTTTCCATTTAATAGATGAATGTTTAATCTGGCATAATTCATATCAAATTCTGATATTGCTTCATGTCTGCTATTAAATTCCTGATAAACTTCTGCTTCTATAGTCTTCATAACAGGAGGCGGATAACTATACAGTTGTTTACATTCCTGACATTCTCTGATTTCAAAACCTTTAAAGAGTTCAGCTATATTTTTTCCTATTTCTTTTTTTTGTCCACAAAAGCAGTCCATAGCATCACCTTATCATGATTTCTATTGCCATTTTTAAAAACTCTGCTTTCAAAAGAAACAATATTTAAATCCATAATTTATTCCTTACATACAATGAAAATACTGCTTGTAATGCCGTCTATGGATAATGGATACTGGAGAAAATTAGGAAAGAAAGTAGGGCCACGCTCAGAGCCATTAAGCTTATTATATATTGCGACATACCTTAACAAAAACAAACATACTGCAGATATTTTAGATTGTGAAGCAGAAGGCATATCTTTACAAGAACTTGAGAAACATATAAAAGATAAAAAATATGAAGTGGTAGGAGTTGCAATGTTAACTCCATTGTACAGTCAATCCGTAAATATATGCAGAAAAGTCAAGGAAATAAATCCAAAAATAAAGACAATTGTTGGTGGATCACACCCAACACTTCGGCCAAAGGGAACTATTGAAGATGAAGTGTCTATTGATATAGCAGTTGTTGGAGAAGCAGAATGCACATTCTTAGAAGTAATCCAAGCTCTTGAAACAAGAAAAGAACTAAAGAACATCAAAGGAATAGTTTTTAGAGATTTGGATAAAAAAGTAATTGTCACACCAGAAAGAGAAAAAATAGAGAATTTAGATATGTTACCTATCCCAGATAGAAGCCTTATCAAAATGCATCTTTATAGGCCAAGTATCTCTTATTATAAGAGGCTGCCTGCTTATACTATTATTACAACAAGAGGATGTCCTTATAGATGCACATTCTGCGCAACTGCAAAAACAGGATATAGAATGCATTCTATAGAAAGAGTTATTGCTGAAATGAAGATATTAATAGAACAATATGGAGCAAAAGAAATCCTTATCAGGGATGATACATTTACATTAAACAGAAAAAGAACAATAGATTTGTGTAAAGCAATAATAGCAGAAGGCATAAACAAAAGAGTGAAATGGGATTGTATCACAAGGGTAAATCTTGTTGACAAAGAATTGCTTCAAGAATTGAAAGAAGCTGGATGCTGGGGAATCCATTTTGGAGTTGAAGGAGGAACACAAAAGCTCATCGATAGTATCAAGAAAGATACAAAAATTGAGACTATAGAAAATGCATTCAAACTGTGCAAAGAAGCAGGTATTAATACAAGAGCATATTGTATGTTAGGAATGCCTGGATCAACAAAAGAAGAGGATTTAGAAACAATTGCATTTGTAAAGAAGATAGATCCTGATTGGGCACAGTTCACAATATGTACACCATATCCTGGAACAACCATGTATAATGACCTTATAGAAAAAAAGGAGTTGGAATCTGTAGATTGGGATAAATATCAAACATGGGGAGGATTTTCAGAATCAGCACTTCCCTGGGTTCAGAAAGGAAGAAGTTCTGATGAACTAAAGGAACTACAACGATATGCAATGAAATCATTTTATTTTAGACCAAAAATAATCATGAGAAAAATTAGAGGTATAGATAATTACTAATTTTTAAAAAGTATGTTTCTGGTGCTGTTGCTTTACTACTGAAAAATATAAATTCATT
>JAHFMP010000041.1 GCA_023267795.1 Candidatus Woesearchaeota archaeon
GTAGATGACCCTGATGACGACGTAATTTTAGAAACAGCTGTTGTTGGAAATGTTGATTACATCGTTAGTGGCGATCCTCATTTACTGAAATTAATTGAATTTGGTCGAATTAAGATTGTTACTGCGAATGATTTTTTAGGAATTTAGAACATCTCTGGAAGATATGTGAATTTGTTAATAGGTCGCGGTATAATCCATCATGCACTTGCTTACAAAACTCCTGAATAAGTTTACAGAGAAAATTTGTAAAATAATTTCGGAATTATACAAGGCTAAAAAATAGCCGAAAACCATATAAATTACCTCTACTTATAGTGAGATATGGTAACTGAAACTAAAATAATCATCAGTTATTCCTTCTTTTCTTCTAAATTGAGCGAATTTATCTAAACATTCATCCCACAGCTTTTTGCCTCCTGTCATTATTCCTTGATATCGTTGATCATCATCAACAGAATGTCCAACACCTGATGTCCAGTTTCTTGAAGCAGGACTTCTTGCCAGATTTGCTAGTCCCTGAAAACCTACCTCAACCCATAATAATGCTTCAAATGCCTGAATACATGCCTTTTCGTAATTCACTCTAAATTCTTCTGGAGAATAGCGTTCTCTGTGCTTATCTAACATCCATACTCTAGTGCTTGCAACCATAATTGCACTATCAACTCGTGAGTAAGGAAAATTAATTTTCCCTCCGGTTTCATAGGGAGTACTTGAAAATAAAGTCCAAATTAAGTCATCAGGAATAATCTCACTTATTCTTTGAACAACCGTGGCATATTCTTCTCCAACTTCTACTTCTGTTCCTAAATCTTGGTTTGGTATATATCTCATTAAACTATTATCAAGAGTCATTTTTTTATAGGTATATCATTTTATTTAAGTAGATTATGTTAAATTCGCTACTAACTAACGGCTGGACAAAAACCATTGCACTATCCCTCGGTCTACGCTACGCTCCGACGCACATAACAGCGGAAGCTGTCCCACAATTAAATTTCGCAACCAAAAAAATTTCTCAAAAAGTCAAAACAAGATTATACTTGTGAATTGTGGGACAGGCTGACGTACTAATTTTTATTTCATTCTTTATTCTTCAGTTTCTTCCAAAATTCTTTTCCTTTTTTTACGCCTTTGGCAATAATTGTGTTCGTACTCTCGTCAATTGCTGCAATTGTTTCTCTGACGTGTTTTTCTATGACAGGAGAAGGCTCTGCAATAACAAGCGGGAATGTTTTGATTCTGTTTCCATATCGTTCAATATACGCATGTGTTTCAATAATGAATTTAGGTGGCCTTGGAGGAATTTCATCTGCATATCCTATTGTAATAATTGCTTCTGCTCGTGCATATTCTGGAACTCCACATATAGATTTAATTGCTTCTTCGTCAAATGCACCAACCCAGCATGCACCAAGACCAAAATGGTGTGCAGTAAGAAGCATGTTCATTGCAGCTGCTCCACTGTGCTGGATAGAGTACAAACGCTCTCCGCGAATGCCATAAAACTGTTTCCCTTTTTTGATGTCAACACAAATAACAAGATGAACTGGTGCTGTTTCAATCCAATATTGCTGCAGTGCTGCTTCTGCAATTTGTACACGCTTGCTTTTTTCTTGGATAATAATAAATCTAAGATCCTGAATGTTTCCAGCAGTTGGTGCCTGCATTCCTGCTTCCACAATTCTTCCTATTTTTTCAAACTCTACAGGAATATCCTGATATTTACGGATAGACCGCCTTGTATGAATACATTCCATGACATCCATGGATGTTTTATAAGAGAATTAGTATTTATGGTTTTGGTTTTTAAGTGCGTATCAAGTCTCTTCTATGAAAAGTATGAAATTGAAAAAAAACCTTACCCAGAGCATGGAACATTTCCGCAAACTATTTCTCCAGAAGTATCAGGACATTTATGACAATCATTTTGTGTTCCTTTTATTGACACAGCTTCTCCTGACAAATCACTGCTGCTCATGTATATCAAACTGCTGCTTCCTGCATTGAGAATTAAAATTACAATTCCTACAATTGCAACAATAGCGATAATTGCAAGCAAATACTGATTTGTTTTTCTTCCAACTTGTTCTTTATTTACCATGATAGCACCTCTTTTCATAATTCTTTATAAAATATTTTTTATCCTATTCTCTGAAATAAATTATATTTAAACCTTTGTTTTTCATCTACCTAAAAACAAGTTGCATAACATTTATAAGTTGAACATTGTTTGTTGTTGCTATGAATGAAAAAGATCACTATTTTTTGTTGTATCTTGCTCGTAATATTGGGTTTCATGGAACAATGGAAACCTCTACTGGAAAAATTGCAAAGGGATTAGATATTTCCCAGCAAACTGTTTCCAGAAAATTGCTGGAATTTGCTGAAGAAGGGCTAATTATTCGTTCAGTGACTTCTACTGGAATGAAGTTAGCACTTGCAGAAAAAAGCAGGGAAAAATTGCGAACACTCTATGGAGAATTGCAAACCCTTTTTGGAAAACAACTAACATTATCTGGTATTCTGAAGGATGGCCTTGGAGAAGGAAGATTTTACATGAGTCAGGAGCAATACAAAAAACAATTTCAAAGTTTTCTTGGATTTGTGCCATATCAGGGAACATTGAATATTTCTGTTGACAAAGATGCCGCTGTTGCCTTTGTTGCAACAAAAAAACAATTATATATAACTGGTTTTTCAACCAAAGAACGGACATTTGGTGGTCTTAAATGTTATTCTGTTCTTATTGCAAAAAAAATCCCTGGTGCTGTTATTGTTCCTGATAGAACAGCGCACACCTTAGAGACTATTGAACTGATTGCAGCAGTAAATTTACGAGAAATGCTCGAGCTGGAAAATGGAAAAAAAATTACTGTACAATGACAATAAACATTATATGGCGAATTGGAGTTGCAGATACAACATTTGCACAAATTGATATGTACAAAGCAGTAGAAAAAGCATTTGAAGATGCCCAACAAAAAGATCCTTCCATGAAAATTGAAATCGTTCGCTACACAGTTCCAGGAATCAAAGATCTTCCAGTTGCATGCAAATCTCTGCTGACAAATAATAAATGTGATATTGCAATTGCTTTGGGAATGCCGGGATCAATGGCTATAGACAAACAATGCAGTCATGAAGCATCGCTTGGCATTCAACAAGCAATGTTGATGACCAACAAGCATATCCTTGAGGTGTTTGTCCATGCAGATGAAGAAAATGATACAAAAGCATTAATTGCTATTGCCCATGACAGGGCATACAAACATGCACAAAATGCAATTGCATTGTTAAAAGGGAGAACAATTCTCACTCCTTTCGCAGGTAAAGGTCTGCGGCAAGGAAAGCAGCACGTTGGGAGTTTAGAAAAAAACAGTGAAAAAGAAAATGAGTATTGAAACTAAAAAAATTTCCATAGGCATTGTTGTTGCAGATTTTAATGAGGAAATCACACATGAAATGCTTAAAGTAGCACAACAACGTTCAAAGGAAAAAAATATTGCTGTTGCACATATAATTAATGTTCCGGGTGTTTTTGACATGCCTCTTGCAGTGAAGAAACTGTTGCAAAAAGCATATATCAATGGTGTTGTTACTCTTGGCGCTGTTATTAGTGGTGGAACTGCGCATGATGCACACGTTGCAGACAATGCAGCAAGACAAATTAGCAATTTGAGTCTGGAATTTGACAAACCAGTAACACTGGGTATTATTGGTCACAATGTTTCCAAACAACAAGCATTAGAAAGATATGAAAATTATGCAATGCATGGTGTGGAGGCAATTGCTGAATTGATTACAACATTTCGCAAAATTGATGAGAAAAATTTGTGAGAAGACAAGCATGGATAACAAAGAAACAAAAAAAATAATGGAAATAAAAGAATCTGTAGAAATTGCGGTCACTTCATTGAAATCTGGAAAACCTATTATTGTTGTTGATGATGAAGACAGGGAAAATGAAGGAGACCTTATTTATCCCGCAGAAACAATCACAGAAAAAGATATTGCTTTTATGCTTCAGCACACCTCTGGCATTATTTGCGTTCCGTGTCATGGAGACAGATTGGCAAAGTTACAAATTCCAATGATGGTTCGAGATAACACATCAAAACACGGCTGTGCATTTACTGTTTCTGTGGATGCAAAATCTGTGTATACAGGAGTGAGTGCAGCAGATCGCCTAAAAACAATCAAAACAATTGCAAATCCAAAAAGCAAACAATCAGATCTTGTGCAGCCTGGCCACATATTTCCGCTTCGTGCAGAGAATGAAGGTGTTTTAAAGCGTGTTGGCCATACAGAAGCTGCTGTTGATCTTTGCATGCTTGCAGGATTTCAATCTATTGGAGTTTTGGCAGAGCTGATGAATCAAGACGGCACTATGATGCGCCTTCCAGAACTTTCAAACTTTGCAAAACAATACAATATTCCTGTCATTTGCATTGCAAATCTTGTTGCATATAGAAGGCAAAGAGAATTGCTTGTGCTGCACTATGATTCTATTCATCTTCCAACTGTACATGGTGATTTTACATTGGCCCCATTCCAGGAGAAGATCAGTGGCGAAGTGCATCTTGCAATGATAAAAGGCAATGTCTTTGGAAAGCAGAACATACTTGTTCGTGTTCATTCTGAATGTCTAACAGGAGATGTATTTCAATCTCAACGCTGTGACTGTGGCAATCAGCTTGCCACTGCATTTGAGATGATAGAAAAAGAAGGTCTTGGTGTTGTTTTGTATATGCGGCAGGAAGGAAGAGGGATAGGACTGCTGCATAAGCTTCAGGCATATCATCTCCAGGAAAAAGGATTTGATACAGTAGAAGCAAATCAAATGCTTGGTTTTAAAGCAGATCTCCGGGATTATGGAATTGGCGCCCAGATTCTTCTGGAATTAGGACTAACTTCAATTCGCCTGCTTACTAATAATCCAAAAAAAGTTGTTGGCCTTGAAGGATATGGTCTTACAATTGTAGATCGTATTCCGTTGGAAATAAATGCAAACAAACACAATAAAAATTATATGAACACAAAAAAAGAAAAGTTAGGCCATTTTCTTCAACAGCTCTAAAAAGCAAAATATTTGATAATAATGTATATTAAAAAAATGAAACAGAAAAAAACAGAGGAAAAATCTACTATAGAACAAGAGCAGTTTGATGAGATATATATGGAACGTGCACTGCTTCTTGCACAAAAAGCATATCCTGCACCAAATCCGCAGGTAGGCGCTGTTCTTGTTCGCGATGGAAAGATTATCGGGGAAGGTTATCACACAAAAGCAGGAGAGTCGCATGCAGAAATCAATGCGTTAAAGGATGCAGAAAAAAGAAAAATTCTTCCAGATGGAGCAACATTGTATGTTACATTAGAGCCGTGTTGTCATTTAGGAAAAACATCTCCATGTGTTGATGCGTTGGTTGTCGAGGGAATCAAGCGAGTTGTTATTGGTTGCATTGACCAAAATTATTTGGTAAATGGTGAAGGAATAATGGCATTGCTTCATGCAGGCATTTCAGTGAATATCGGTATTTTAGGAAAAAAGTGCAGTGCGTTGTACAAACATTTTTTTCACGTGCAAAAATACAAAAGGTCCTATGTCACTTTAAAATCCGCAATAACACTCGATGCAAAAATTTCCATAACACCAGAAAAGCAGACAGTTATTTCATCACTGGAATCTCGATACAGAAGTCACGAGCTTCGAAAAGAGCATGATGCAGTTCTTGTAGGAATTGGAACAGTGCTTGCAGACAATCCTCAATTAAGCTGCAGAATACATTGTAATAGGCAACCAACTCCTGTTATTTTAGATAGTTTTTTGCGAATTTCACCAGAAGCTCGTGTCTTGCAAAATCAAAAAACAATTATCGCAACAACATATTATGCAGACAAGAAAAAACTTTCATTATTGAAAAAAAATGGATATAGAATCATCATTACTAATGGCAAAAAAGTGGACATTGTTGCTCTGCTGCGTCAGCTTCCCAACTACGGTATTCTCTCAGTTCTTGTCGAAGGTGGTGCGCATGTGAACGCATCTTTTTTGGAAGATAATGCAGTGGATCATTTTTGTTTATTTATTGCACCAAAGCTTTTTGGCAAGGGAGTTCCTCTCTTTAAAGCAACAAAAGTATTTAGAAAAAATGGCATTGCACTAAAAAATGTAGTCTACAGGCAAACAGGGACAGATATTTGTGTAGAAGGAGATGTTTGAAAATAATATTAGACAAAATATATAAATAGCCTATATTTTTCATCTTTTCATCATTAGGCCATCATTCTTGGAGGAGCAACGATGAAATACACCCGTTTTGAAAAAGCACGCTTGATTGGTGCACGTGCACTACAAATTGCGCAAGGTGCACCATTTATTATTGATCTTTCTCAAAAAGATCTTGAATTTATTCGTTTTAATCCAATTGAAATTGCAAAAATGGAATTTGAAAAAGGGCTTATTCCTATAGATGTAAAGCGAGCTGTGCATGGAAAAGCAAAATGAAAAACAATAACTTTTTAACTTTTAGAATAAATCTTATATTCATTAAGAAATCGTACATTCAGTAATAGGGTGTTTGCTATGCCAAATGTCATAACCAAATTCTTGGACAAACTAACTGGAGTTGAAGAAGAGACAGCATACACTTCTTCCTATCCTGAAGATGAATATGTAACTGTTGATTTGAATGAACAGCAAATGAAACAGCTGGAAATTGTCAAAACAAGCAGTCAATTGACAGTGAAAATGCATAAACTTAAGTCAGACATAGAATATCAGACTATTTTAGATTTTATCCGCAATAATTACATTGTTATATTAGACATTTCTATTTTAAAGGCAAGCGATTTTACAGCCTTGAAAATGTTCAGCAATAAGTTGAAGCAAAAATGCAATGAGATGAGTTGGGGTCTCGGTGCATTAAGCAATGAGTTGCTCATGATAACGCCTACTTCTGTCAAATTTGAAAAGAAGAAAATAGAAGAAGAGACATTTCGTGAAAAGTGATTTCAAAACCAGTCCTTTTTTTTAAAATACAACACCATAACTAATGTGCTGAAAATCATAAATATCCAAATTACTGGATAGCTCCACCTCCACTCAAGTTCTGGCATATAGCGAAAATTCATACCATAAATAGTTGCAATGACTGTTGCAGGCATGCTTACAGTAGTGAGAATAGTAAGCACTTTAATAATTTCATTCATTTTGTTTGAAACAACAATAGTATGCGTTTCAACAATGTTGGAAACAATTTCCCTCTGAATCTCAATAAAATCAGAAACCCGTATCACTTTATCATAAACATCCCTATAATACACTTCTGAACGGGGAGAAATAAAAGGAACAGTTCGTTTTGCGAGTGCACCAATAACTTCACGATGGTTGGTGGTGTGCCTTTTTATGTCCATAACATGCTGTTTAAATTTGAATAGTCTGGAAAGGGAATTTGGATCTGCTTTCTTGAAAATTTTTGCTTCTATGATGTCAATTTCTTCATCTAGCTTCTCAATTGCTGAAAAAAATGATTCTATTAAGCGATCTATAATGTATTGCATGATAAATTCAGGGCCTTTGTTGAGCAAGGCCTGAATTATTTTTAGGTCATTGTGCAGTTGATGAATTGCTTCTATATCATTAAGATGATTTGTAATAATAAAATTAGGACCAACAAT
>JAHFMP010000042.1 GCA_023267795.1 Candidatus Woesearchaeota archaeon
TAGTAGAGGACAAAAATATTGTTCTGATTTTTCCGCCGCCCAAATACGCTCACTTGATTTTTTCTCTCCCCTCATTAATTAAGGGGAGAGAAAAAATCAAGGAAATTAGAAAAGAATAGTAGTTGGCGGCGGAAAAATCCTGAAGAACTCATAGAATATTTTTTATGTCCTCTACAAAATTAGAAGAGACCAAACTGTCTTAGATTTTGACTGGTAATCTTCGATTAAAAACAACATTGCAGGAAATTTTACCAATAATTGGAGTGCAGATCGAAACGTATTGAAATTTTCAATATAATGGGACACTAATTCTTTACCACTTCGTTTCTCTAATGCCAATCCAAAATCCGATATGATTAAAGAATATGTGAAATAATGGTGTGATGATAAGTAAAAAAATAATCATCTGCCAACTTGGCACTTTGATAAGTGACACAAAAATAAGCCCACCAATCACTAAATCAATCTGATCCCAGGGAAACCATGATTCCCCTGGTTTGATATTTCTGCGTCTCTTGAAAAAGGATTTGGCAAGATCGCCGAACAAAACACCAAAGCCGATCAAAAATCCGATTATGATGAAAGATTGTTCATTGTAGTTGAAGAAACTTATTTCTTGGAAGAAGAGACTACTTTTATACAGCAGATTTTGGATATATACTGCGAAGATTGCTGCAAAAATTCCAAAGAAAAATCCTCTGTAAGTTTTATGGCTTCCGAAAATAGGTTTTCCATCAAACCATTTTTTGTTGAAATCAACAGGACAATTAAGGAAATTTATTTTTCTGACAAACACAGGCATCATGTTTGCGATTGCTGCCGGAATCATTAAGTAAATGCCGATCAGCAGGAATTGTATTGCAGTGGTCATTATATCACTTCTTCACTTTTTTCGAACTCATCATCGCAAATCCCATGAAAATATATGCAATAAGCACATACTCAATGGGATATGTTGTTTTCAAATGAACAATAAATAAAATAGGAAATAAAAAACCATTAACAGTGATTGGGACTCCTTCAAAATATTCATGATTTTCTGTAATATTAAATCTGCTAAGCCGCAACATTCCTGCGCTAGTGAAGAAAAGAAGAATAATGATTTCCCACCATGCCTGTAATCCAAGCGCATAGCCGAACACTGCAGGTGCAATACCAAACGAGACAATATCTGATAATGAGTCCAACTCTTTTCCGAAATGTTTTCCCTGCTCTGACACTCTCTTACTCATTCTCGCAATTTTACCATCCAAAAAATCAAATATCATTGCAACAAAAAGAAAAATTGCTGCATACATAAAAGAGTGTGCAATTGCATAAAAGATGCATAACATGCCACAGATCAGATTTCCAATAGTGAAAAAATCAGCAATTTTTAGGATATTACACATTTTCATGTATCTCACCAATAACTGTTTCAGCAATCTGGACAATATCTCCTTCTTTTACCATGAGCTTTATTTTTGGAATGATCAAAGCACATTGACTCCCTAAATTAATCAAACCGAGTATATCTCCTCGATTTATTGACTGCTGCTCTTTCACGAAACACTCAATTCGTCTTGCCAAATAGCCTGCGATTTGAATGACCTTACACGAAATTTTGCCTTTTATCAGTATTTCGTTTCTTTCATTTTCAAAAAAGCACTGCATGTTGTGAACATCATTCACTGCGTTGAAAAATTTGCCTTTTGTGTATTTTATATGTTCTACTGCTCCTGAAATTGGTGCACGCTGCCAATGAATATTGTAGACATGCAATCTTATAAGAATAATGTAGCCCTTCTCTGCAACATCTTTGGTAAACAATGGAATTTTTCCAAACATTCCTTTTTCCGCAGTATATTTTTGACCTTTTTTGAATTCATAGATTCGTGCTATGTTGCCGTTTGCAGGACTGAGAATAAGATTTTCTCTACTGGGAATTATTGGATTTGGATTTCTGAGAAAGTAAAAACGCCAAAGGAAGAGAATTATTGCTAAAGTTCCTGCAAGAATACTGGCTATTGTTATAAAGATTTCCATACTGCTTTTTTCTGTTGAGTATATATAAATTTTCACAAAAATAAAGCGTAAAACATAAGAACTTTGTCAATCTTATCATGATAAGAATGAAACGCCTGCTTATTGTTTTTTTATTTTTGTTGTTTTTATCTGGCTGCACTTCTCAGCAAAATACTGTAACTATTAAAACAGCGACAGAAGAAATAAAACTTTTTGTTGAAGTCGCTGACAACATTGAAGAACAGGCGACAGGACTTATGTATCGGACAGAACTTGCTTCTGATCAAGGCATGCTTTTTGTTTTTGAAGAAGAAAAACAGCGTATATTCTGGATGAAGAATACAAAAATTCCATTGGATATTCTATTTATTGATGCTGACGGAGTTATTGTGGACATCAAAGAGAATTTTCAGCCATGTGTTGTGGATGATTGTGAAAAATATTATTCAAAATCAGCACAATATGCACTAGAAGTGAATGCAGGATTTGTGAGAAAGAATGGGATTGTCATTGGAGATACTCTTGCTATTGAGTAAATTTTAAATAGATTGAGTTAAAGAGTGCTATCTCTATGTACTTTGCACAACAACAACATCAGAAAAAGATTTTCGGAATTCAAACATCTGATGTTGAAATAAATGATCTTTTCAAAGGCTGGATCGTTATTAGCATTGCATTCACTATCCTACTGAATGGCATGCGTTTTGACATGGGAACAGTTCTTATTCTTTTTCTCTCTGCTGTTACAGTTGGCACAGGCTTTTTGCTTCATGAACTGGCACACAAATTCGTTGCGCAAAAATATCACTGCTGGGCAGAATTCCGCGCAGACAACACAATGCTGCTCTTTTCGTTATTTTCTGCAATGCTGGGCTTTATTTTTGCAGCACCTGGAGCTGTAGTAATTTATGGTCCACACATTACGCCACGACAAAATGGCATTATTTCTGCTGCAGGACCATTCACAAACTATCTCTTTGCACTTGCGTTTTTAGCGCTTTTTTCTTTTGCTGGCAATCCATACCTGCAGGCAACTGCCTCATACGGTTTTCTGATAAACAGCTGGCTTGGGTTTTTCAACATGATACCATTTCTGAATTTTGATGGTGCGAAAATTTTTCGCTGGAATTATTTTGTTTGGGGTGGAATGGTATGTATTGGTATAGGGCTTCTTGTTATGAAAATGATTCTTTTTGGCAACAGCATATAGAGAATTTTGAATAACCTGTCTAATGTCAAAATTCTCAATAGATGCCTTTGAATAAAACGTCCAGAAATAGGTTATTCAAAGTCATCTATAAAACAGATTATTTATAAATAAACTACCCAAAGTTTTATATACCCCCTTGGATTACTATTATCTATATGGGACAACAAGAAGTTTATAATTTTTTGAAAGAAAATAAAAATAAATGGTTTACTTCCAAACAAATCAGTGAAAGCATTCGTGTTTCTATCGGCTCTGTTACTATGAGTTTAAAGAAATTACGGAAGAGTCAGCTTGTAAAATATAAGAATACTGGAAAAAGAAACGAGTTTAAGTACATGTTTAAGCCGTAATATTAAGCCATAAAAATCAAACAAAAAGGCAAGGACATAAAATTCTCAATACCCAAACCGCATCCACTTGCCACAGCTTTTGCAAGTGTACGTAATTGTTTTTCCAGTAGTACGGACTGTATAGTTTTTTCCAGGAATAAAATAAGCATAACAATGCCTGCAGAAACGTCTTTTTAATTCCAGAGGAATCTTTATTTTTGCTTTTAAGGAAAGTTTTCTGACGAGCGTGATATAGCGCTTTGCGAGTTCTGGATTTTTATTTTTGATATTCTCTGCTTCTTCAAAGAGATGCTGTATTCGTGCAAGGATTCTGGTTTTGAATTTTTTATCCATTATCTCCTTATTTTTGATTTGTATTAATTAATGTTTCGTATAATGAAAATAACAAATATTTTTTTGTTTTCCATTAATTATTTAAAGCATGAACGTTGAAGAAAATTTATGCAAATCTCCTTAAATTTCACCAAATCAGTGCCTGAAAATGCTGCTATTTATTATGAAAAGGCAAAAAAAGCAAAAAAGAAGTTAGATGGAGTAAAAAAAGCACTGGAAATCAGCAAAGAAAAACTTGTTCAGGCACTTCTCAATCAGGAAAAACAAACCAGAGAAACAGAAAGACTAATCCACGAGCAGGAAAAACAATTCCAACACAGAACAAAAAAAGAATGGTATGAAAAATTCCACTGGTTTTATTCTTCAGAAGAATTTTTAGTCATTGGAGGCAGGGATGCCATTACAAATGAAATCATTATAAAAAAACACACTGATCCGAAAGATTTTGTGTTTCATACTGATTTGCAGGGAAGCCCGTTTTTTGTCATTAAAACAAACAACAAACAGCCTGGAGAATCAACACTGACAGAAGCTGCATCTGCAACCGCGATATACAGCAAAGCATGGAAACTTGGATTTGCGGATAGCAAAGTTGGCTGGGTATTGCCAGAGCAGGTTACAAAAACAACAAAGCATGGGGAATATATCACAAGAGGTGCGTTTGTCATTACTGGAAAAATGCAGTATGTTGGCCATGATATGTGCTTTGCAATTGGTGTCGAACAAGGAAAAATCATAGCTGGACCGTATTCTGCAATCAAACAGCATGCAGAGCAGTATGTTGAAATAATACAAGGTGATGAAAAGCCAAGCGATCTTGCAAAACAAGTGAAAGGTATTTTAAAGGCAGGAACCTTTGATGAGATTATTCGAATGCTTCCCAGTGGAAATTGCAAGGTGAAAAAGTGAATAACCAAAAGCTTATTATAGTTGTTTTTTCCAAAAATAACATTGTATGAAATATGTAACTAAAGAAGATGTCCAAAAGCTGAAACTTCCTTCACGTGTGCCAGAGTCACATAAAGGAGACTTTGGACAGGTCCTCCTTATAGGCGGAAGCCAGGATTATGTGGGTGCTGTTGCACTTGCAGGCACTGCTGCATTACGTAGTGGAATAGACATAGTTACTGTTGCAGCTCCTGCAAAAGCAGCATGGGCACTGAACACAATTGTTCCTGATATTATTACTAAAAAGTTTGACTGCCTATTTTTTGACAAAAAACAAGTTAATGCTGTGGTGAAATTTGCAAAAGATTTTGATGCTGTACTTATAGGGAATGGCATAGGAAGGCGTTCACATCAATTTTGCATTGAAGTCATTAGAAAACTTAGTGCAATGAATAAACTCCTTGTTATAGATGCAGATGCTATCAAAGCAATCAGCCTCAAAGATGTGAAACATGCAATTTTGACTCCACATAAACGAGAATTCCAGATGCTCATGGAAAATACTCACATCAGAAAATTGCAGCTGCAAAAACATATTGCAGATAATGTGATCATTGAAAAAGGAAATGTTGATGTTATTTATGCAAAAGGAAAGACAAAGTACAATAAGACAGGGAATCCTGCAATGACTGTTGGCGGCACTGGAGATATTCTTGCAGGGCTTGCAGTAGGCTTTTATGCGCAAACAAAGGATTCCTGGAATAGCGCAATTGCAGCAGCATATATTAATGGTTTGTGCGGTGATATTATTCGTGGAGAAATAGGTGCTGGACTTATTGCAAGTGATATGCTCAAAAAGATTCCCTTTGTAATTGATGTAACGTTTACAAAAAAGAAAGGGAAATAGTTTTAAAGTATCCTTGATCTTTTGAAATACTTCCTTTCTTTTTCACATTATGGCTTTTCTTTCTATCCTGAAGATTTTTCAGATGTTGTGTACGCTCTTTCAGGAACTTATTAAGATTGAGACCATAATTTTTAATCATGATAGAGGTATGGCCTCCTCCAATAAAATGCGGCATCACAACATACGTTGCACCTGCCTTGTACAAATGCATTGCCTCATCTACATAATGCGAAATTACAATAATGATAGATCTTTTATTTTTTTCTCTTGTTTTTGTAATCAAAAGTGTATTGATGTTAGTATCAGGAATAGTAGAAATTACCATTTTTGCTTTTGCTATCTGTACAGTATCCAAAAATTCTGCATCACTTGCATCCCCATATTTGCAATCATACCCTGCTCTTGTTAGTTGTTTCACGATTTCTGGATCATAATCAATTATCAATGTTTTTTTTTTCAATTTCTTGAATGACTCTAACAAATCATATCCCATTTTATTGTAGCCAAAGAGCAGTATATCGTATTTTTCTTCACGAGAGAGTCTGGAAAGTTTTTTGCTGTCCACTTTTTTCCCATTTCTTTCAAAAACATCCAGCCAATGCTCACAAACCTTATATAATTTTTCTGAGTACATAATCATATATGTAGAACCTGCAATGGTGATTAAACCAATAAGAGTAACATAAGATAAAACCATCTGAGTGAGATGGCCTAGTTTCACTCCAAGTGCAATTATAATAAACGAAAACTCACTCACTTGTGCTACTGTAAGACTAACTGTAAAACTTGTTCTTTTCGTATAGCCTAATATACCCATGAGAATAATTACAATTAAAGGTTTTCCAATCAAAATAAATAATGAGAAAAGAATTATCGAAAGTACATTATACTGCACATCAGTAAATGACATTTGAGAACCAAGAATAATAAAAAAGATCACAATAAAAAAATCACGAAGAGGCTTCATTTTTGAGCTAATTTCATATCGATATGGGGATAAAGAAAGAGTTATTCCTCCTAACAATGCGCCAATTTCCAGAGAAAAGTTCATTGCCCAGAATAATGCTGCAAGCAGCAAACACCAGCCAACAGAAAACAATAACAAAAATTCCTGAGATTTTGCAACTCTGTCCAGAATTCGTGGAAGCACGTATGCACCAATTACAAACAGCAAAAACAGCAAACCGATTCCTTTGAACACTGTTGTCAATACCTGTGTTGTGACATTAAAACTACTTACTGTTGAAGAAATAACCATTAATACAAATATTGCAATAATATCCTGGACAATCAAAAAACCAATTGCAATTCTTCCGTAGAGTTTGTCAATATCCCCTTTGTCTGACAATAATTTCATGATAATGATTGTGCTACTAAAGGTAGTTGCAACAGAGATGTATCCTGCTGCAATTGTAGAAAAACCAACTGATTTTGCAAGAAAATAGCCAATAAAAGCAGTAAATACTACCTGTCCAATCCCTGTAATGATAGAAACCTTCCCTACTTCCTTAATCACTTTTGGATTAATGTTTAAACCAACCATAAAAAGGAGAAACGCAACACCAATCTGACTTAATGTTGCAATATAATCAGTAGAAGAAACAAGATTCAAAAAAT
Organism: Candidatus Woesearchaeota archaeon; assembly: GCA_023267795.1. GTDB lineage: Archaea > Nanobdellota > Nanobdellia > Woesearchaeales > DSVV01 > JACRPI01. The sequence goes on from JAHFMP010000042.1 coordinate 7,310, forward strand.
AAGGGCTTGCAACAATTCCTGTGAGTATGTAGCCAATAATCAACGGTTGCTTGAGGAGACGCATCAATGCTCCAAAAACTATTGCAATCATTATGACAAAACTCAACTGCAAAATAATATTCTCTGTCATTTTTTCTCTTTTCCACATTTTTGTCCTTTTGTAGATATAAATATTGTGAATTTTAGTGTCGGCTGATTTTTTTTGTTGAATCAGACAGCACAAATTTTCTAAAGGTTTATATATCACAATTTCTTAAGATAATGAAAAGAGGTATTGTTATGGGAACATCTGAAGAACTTCTGGTAAAATACAACTTTGCAAAAAAAAACAA
>JAHFMP010000043.1 GCA_023267795.1 Candidatus Woesearchaeota archaeon
TCCATCAACGTATTATCAAGCGTATAGTGCTGCTGCAACTCTTGCTGCAGAGCAAAACACTGATGACAACACCTTTTGCCTAAGCTGTTTGCAAAAATACGAGAAATACGATATTATTGAAAATATTTTCATTCAAGAAATTGCTCTTGAACCATATTATGTGATCTTTTATGCAATAAACTATACAGAACAAGCACGTGGAGATCAGGTTCTATTTATGTTTGCAGGAAGATATGCGATCAAACCGAAAAATTCACGCCTTTCTATTGCTCGAATCCCTGATCAAGAGATAACAATGGGATATCTCTTTACCTATCGCGTCACTGCGAAAGGAACTGGAGTTATTTTTAGTGATTCCAGTGATTTGTTTGATATTGATCCTCAAACAGGTGATATTTCTTTTTACGCTGATGAAACTATACTTGGAACACATCTCGTGGAAATTACAGCAACAGATCAGTTTGGGAATACAGATAGTATCTTGTTTATCCTTACAATTTCATCTGTTAGTGATGCACCTCTGCTTTCCTATATTGGATATCTTCAGGCAACTGTTGGAGAAGAATTTCGTTATACTGTAACACAAATTGGAAATCAAACACTTTATTATACTGATGATAGTGACTTGTTTGTGATTAGCTCGACTAATGGAACAATATCTTTTGTGCCAACAGAAGAACAACAAGGGACGCATACAATTACATTCACTGCAATCAATGACAAAGGAGCGAGCACTACTGAAATAATGTATTTAATTATTATAGGAAACGTTGGTTGAATAAAAATGAATGGTAAAAAAATAAACACGTTTTCTGTTTTTTTTCAGATAATATGCTCTTTTCTTCTTTTTTCAGTTTTGAATCTCTCTGTTGTGTATGCTATTTCCACAACACTCTGCACAGATCTGCAAGCCATTGAGAAATGTTACGAAGATAATCCTTCTTTTTCTAATTTAGCTCTTATTTCTGATCCTACACTTGAACAATTTCAACTTCTTGAAGCAACAGATCAACAACAAGCTGCAATGTATCTTGTTGTACGCTACGATACTGATTTTGCAGAAGACTATTTTTCTCGAATAGATCTTCAGTATGCAGATCCTACTCAATCCTTGATTGCAGAACGATTTTTTAGCGAAAGTCCATCACATGTTCAGAATTACAAAAGTCAATTTCAAACCTATATGGCGAGTCAAGATGTTTTCATTGAAATACTCGGAGACGTTGCATCATACGATCGAGATGGAACTATTATTGCAGATAATGGGAAAATTAACGTTAAACAATTTAGAAGTGAATATTCCTTTATTGTCAATGATGATGATGAAATTATTTTGATTCCTAAAGATTCAAAAAGACAATATACATTTGAAGGAACTGTTACCTCTAATAGCCAAGGAGACATCAGGATTATGGAAGATGGAGCATTTGATGGCATGGATGTCTCAAATGCAGACTATATTCGTGTTGATAACGATGGAAATATAGTTATTGGCGCAGAACAATATGGTGATTTAAAGTGCAAGAATTTTTGTCACATGATCTATAACCCAAACGATATGACGTATCAGCTTAAAGATGCTGTTCTTGTGGATTATCCTGATTTTCAAGTGGCAGGAACATTACGTCTTGATGAACAATATCTTGGTCTTTCTACAATATATACTCTTCCAACTGGAAAAAAACTTGAAGTTCATCCTATAGTGTCAGATCCAAAGCAACAGGAACTTTCTGATCAAGGTTATCGTGTTCTTGCAAATGGCGGCAAAGATGTGCAGGTTGCTCTTGAAGATGATACATGGCTTGATCACCCTATTGATTTTGTGTTCGAATATTTAAAAGAAACTGCAGTTTCAAAAGGACTTGTTTCTAAAAAAAACAAGGTTCGCTTTGATAGCGAAGGAACTGTGTATTTGGAAAGCACTGATGCTGCAGAAGAAGATCCCACAAGCTATCGCATGGAAGTAGACATGGGTGCCATGTACATTGCAGAACAACAAGAAAAACAACGTGCTTCGTTTATTAAAATGCCGGACAAAGGATTTTATGAAAAAGGAGACTATGCAGATGCAGGAACAGAGGATGCTGCTTCAATTACACAAATTCAAAACATTGTTAAAACTGTTCCTGACGGGAAATATGGAAAGAAAACAGAACGTGCAGTATTATCTTGGCAAAACAAATACAATAAACATTATGAACTCACTCCTGATATGCAAGGCTACTTGATTCCTGATGGTATTTGGAAACAAGATGATACTACTGCGTATCTCGTTATGACAAATCATTTCCAAGAAACCCCTGCGTTGGCAATTGATATGCGTGGTGGTGAAGCTGTTGTTGACCTTCAATTCAGTGGAATTGATATTACCCAAACAGGTGCAATGGATATTGAAGTGGAAGGTGTTACCTTCAACTACGATGCCCAAGGAAACACAGATAAAGAATTACAAGAAGTTGTCAAAAATGAGATTAGTATTCCAATTACCATTACGAGCTGCAATCATGCTGTTTCTGAAAGCAGTGCAGTTGTAGGGAGTGTGATTAGTCCAGCTGTTAGTGGGGCAAACTGTTATAAGTTCAGAAGTACAGAAACATCGTATGGGCTAGATTCCCTATCTAAAGGATTTACCGAAGGAAAAATTGCTGCATCTTGTCCATTACATTTAGAGATGTATGATCCAAGTTCTGCATCATGTGCATCGCATGTTACTGCTCTTGCTGAGATTGAGGGTGGTAGATATAGAATTTATGGTTCAGAAGATCTGGATTTTGCAACCTATACTGGACAGATAGGAAGTGCATGGGAAATGTCTTATAATGTTCGTGCTGCTGGTGGAGAAACATTGTACTGGAAAGAAGCAGATGGTGTATTGCCTGTTAGTGATCCACAACTTGCTACACCAGTGACTTATGATCAAAGCAAGATCGAAACAGGAGATTTGATTGGTTTTTATTACAAGAAAAGTAAGTACCTTGACCAAGCAGCTAGAGCTGGAGATGATGACCGTAAAAATACTCACGTAGGAAAAGTAGTTGCAAAACCACATGCAGTTTACACTTATACAGGAAATCCTACTTCTGCATCGATTTATATTCAACAGCAACTTGATGTAGATGACTTTTATCTAAATGGCTACCCTGTTTGGATTAATTTCAAACGTGCGAAATATGATGATGGAGAGTACTATTATGTTGATGCACAGGGAAATCTAAAAGGAACAGCTCTTACCCTGCAGCAAGGAGATCGTGTTGATGTTCAAAAAACATTGATTAATCATCTCTATCATAATTCAGATAACCCAAATGCTGCGCCAACAAGGTTGGAAGATTATGGATGGTTCTTATCACATAATGAAGATTTTAGTCTCTATGAACATTATCGCCCTAATCAAGAAAAATATGCAGAGGCAGATCAGAAAAACACTGGAAGTGTTGCAGTCGAAATCTATAATGAAGAAGATGTTAAGGATGCCCTTGCTTCCCAAGGTATTCCTGATGGTCAGATACCTGTCGCATTGGAGTATACAAAGGCTATCAATGGAATTCCACAACAAAGTGAATTTCGAGGAGATGTTATTATGATTCCTTCTCCAAAAATATTTGAAGAAAAATATGCTGCATCTTTAAAGGAAAAGCTGAAAGACAATGGTATATCAAATTCAGAAGAAATTGTAAATGCGCTTGAAGTTTCCACAATAGAACGAGCAAAGGAATATGGCATTCCTGAAAATCAGATCCCTGATCTCATGGAAGCAACAGCAGAGATTGCATATCGCCAAAAAGGATTTATTCCTGAAGAAGAATGGGATCTGCATTTATTTGGAGGAGGTGATACTTCAGGGAAACAATTGATACGATATGAATTTGGACGTGAACAATATGCCGCATGGATTGATCATTACACTGGGCTGGTTCCAAATAGAGTCTCGTATGGCTATTTGGATACGCAATCAACAACTGCACAAGAGAATGCAGAGGAGTTGTATGCAGCTGGAGTCATAGATGAAGTAGATTATAGCGGACCTAGAGATATGCTTACATATGAAGGCAGCTTTAAACATGGTGGGAGATATATTGCAAAACTCTGGAGACGTTACACTAAACCTAATATGCCTTATGAAAAAACCCTTGCACTTGTAGGCTTTGCATACAATCGGGGAGAAGATGCACCTGCACTTCTTGCAGCACAATATCAATTGGAAGAGATTGGTTATCCTATTGAAACAAAGAATGGAATCTACACTGTGGAAACTCTTGCTACAATGAAAGAATATGCAACAGATCATCATATCGATTTTGATCCAGAAAAGATAAAAAAAGAAATTGCAGATAGAACATTTGACATTGATAGTAATTCTGTTTTTATTGCAATGAAACAAAAGTATAAAGAAGTAACTGGAGAAGAACCTGCATATGCACAAGAACCTGTCGCTGATGGGTATGTTCGTTCAAGTTCTGGAGCATGGGATCTCATGGATATCTGTGCAGATTTAACACCCCTCTTAGAACGCTGTGCTGTAGACATAGAACAATCTTAAAAACTACGGAAAAGAAAGACACGTTTGTTCTGTTGACCTTTTAGTGTAGATTCGCATTACTTCAGGAACATAGTATTCTGTTGCATCATTTTTAGGAACATGATCTCCACCGTTTTCTACTGCAGGAATACCTGCATTATATGATGCTGCTGCAAATTCCATGACTCGCAACTCTTCATAATTTTTTGCTCTAAAATAATGGTATGCAACTGCAAGCTCACGAACTCCTTCCTGAATGTTATACTTTGGATCAAAGCGTTTGTCTTTTTCAACTAATTTTTCAGATTGATTTTTATATTGTTCCAGTAAATATGTTAAATCCAGAACGTATGCTTCTGCCCATTCTTCAACAGTTTTACCTTCAAAGACATGATTTCTTCTTTTTCGTGCTTTTATATAGTTGTCATAATTCACTGTGGTGTATGAACCTTCTCTTGGCATCAGTTCCATGATACCTACTGCACCTGTCGAAGAAATGTACAGCGGATCATAATATTCTATATCATAAACTGCACGTGCAAAACAAACATCAATACTTTCTGTTTCTGCTGCACTTTTGAGTGTATCAATATAAACAGATTCCTCTTTTTTTTCTTTCGAGTATCGGTCTAACTTTCTATCTGAATCGCACGCATTGATCTGTATCAGCAAGAAATAAAAAGGAAAGATGGTTTTCATACATCAAAGAAATGCAAAATCATTTAAAAATATTACCTCTGTTTTGGGATTTAGCTTTTATACAGTTAAGAACGTAAAAAATGAAATTCTATTAAGCGACTTTTGCTCCATCAGGCATATCCACAGTAATTTCAGCATGCTCTGTTTTTAATTTTTTGCCAAAACAAAGCACTTTTTTGTGCTGTACAATCAATTTTAATTTTGCAAAATCATCATAATGAATCTGTTCCGGTGTTTTTTGCCATTCATCAAAAAACACGCTTTCTCCAGGCACGCTTTTCTTTGCTTCAAGAATTTGTAATTTTCCGTCATGCTCTGCTGTCAAAATCATTCCCTCACTTATCACTCCACGAAATTTTCTATACTTCAAATTTGCAACAACAATCGCATGCTTTCCAACAAGTGCTTCTTTTTTGTACCATTGTTTAATGCCAGAAACAATAGTGCGGATATCACCATTGCCAAGATCAATTTTCTCCAGATATAATTTATCTGCTTGTGGATGATCATCCACAGACAAAATTTTGCCTACTTTCAAGAGAAGCGGAAGTTCCGAAGGTGGAGATTCTGAACCACCTACATTTATTTTTTCTTGTTTATTCTGCATTTGTTCAGATTGTATAGGTTGTACAATTAGTTTTTCATGTTCATTTTCCAATTTTTTAATAAGTGGAATAATGCCAGAAACCGAAAACTGCTTTTGTGCAAATGAAATATCATTCCATTGCAACAAATGAACACCAAGCTGCTTCTGCAAGCCAACACTAAAAGAAGGCAACACAGGAGCAATCATGATACTGAGGTTCTGGATAATCATTGTGCAAAAGCTAATCACCTCTTCTGCTTTTTTTGGATCTTCTTTCACCAATTTCCATGGTTCGTTTTTTTGAAAATACTTGTTGCCGATACTGCACACAGCAAGAATATCCTTGAGAGCATCCTTAAAATTAATTTTTTCATAATTTGTCTGGATGGAAACAAAAAGGCGCTGGAGCTCTACGAGTTCATCTGAAACTGTATTTTCATTATAATGACTTATTCTGCCTTTAAATTGTTTTTCTGCAAAATAAAGCACACGATAACAAAAATTAGCAATGTTTCCTATTAATTCATTATTCACTCTTTCCTTGAAGTGCGACAAATCAAGATCAAGATCAGTTAGTGTTGGCGAGAGATGCGCTGCATAATAAAATCGCAACAATTCAGGATTGAGATGCTCCAAATATTGGCGTGCTGTAATAAAAGTACCTCTGCTCTTGGACATTTTTTCTTTGTTTACTGTTAGAAATCCATGTACCATGATTTTTGATGGAAGCTGAAAGCCAGAAACAATTAACATTGCCGGCCAGAAAAGAAAGTGGAAATACACAATATCCTTGCCTATAAAATGAACAATTTTTGTTTCTGAATTATTCCAATAGTCTGCAACAGATTCTTTCATTTCAGCAACTTCTTTTGTTTTTTTGCAGTAATGTTCTGTTGCTGCGATATATCCAATAGGAGCATCAAGCCAGACATAATAATATTTGTTTTCTTCTCCTGGAATCTTGAACCCGAAATAAGGGCCGTCTCTGCTGATACACCAATCCTGCAACTCAGGAAGCCAGTTGCTGACAAAATTCACAATCTCTGGCTGCAGCTCTGCTGTCTGGAAAAAATGTTTCCGTTTTTGATCAAACGCACTGAGCTTAAAAAAATAATGCTCTGACTGCTTCTCTACTGGTGTATTTCCACAGAGACTGCATTTTGGATCAATCAAATCTGTTGTTTTATGTGTGTTGCTGCATTTTTCGCAGACATCGCCATATTGTTCAATAGCTTTGCATTTTGGACATGTACCCTTGACATATCTGTCTGGCAAAAAGCGTTTGCAGTTATTGCAATAAATCACAGGAATTTTTTTTTTGTAAATATACCCTGCTTCTTTGAGCTTTGTAAAAACAAAATCACTGTATTTTTTATTTTCAGGAGAATTTGTGGAATAATAGCTGTCAAATGAAATGCTAAAATCAGCAAAATCCTTAGTATGTTCTTTGTAATATTTTGCAATAATTTGCTCTGGTTTCATGCCCAAAGACGATGCTTTGATTTCGATAGGAGCACCATGTGTATCATCTGCACAGACAAAGACAACATGCCTGTCCATAAGCTTCATTGCTCTGCTATAGATATCTGCCTGAATATATCCTACCATATGGCCGAGATGAAGAGAGCCATTTGAATATGGCAATGCAGCTGTGATGAGAATGCGCGGTTCTTCTATTTTTTTTGCCTGATGCTTTATTTTCATACA
>JAHFMP010000044.1 GCA_023267795.1 Candidatus Woesearchaeota archaeon
TATTTTCTAAAATATGTTTTTTTTTTTCAAGTATTACTTTTTTTGCGGCAAAGTTTATACTTGCTTCATGTCTTTTTTCCATTGCTTCGAGCTCTTTTTGAAGCGCACTTTCAACATCTATTTCTATTGCATATACTGTTGTATGCGCAGTATTCATCTCTTTTTTTGCATGTTCTTTTGTATCTGCAATGATTTTTTTTGATTCTTCCTCTACATGCTCTTTAATCTCTTGTTTTACATGCTCTAATGCCATTTTGTGCACCTTTTTTCATTGGCTAAATTTATGTGTGTTGATCCTGAAAAAGGAATGTACTTCTTATCCTGCCATTCCCATAATCAAGATTGCGACAACAAGACCAAAGATTACGAGCGTTTCTGGAATAACTGTCAGGATTAAGCCTTTTCCAAATAGCTCTTCTTTTTCAGCCAATGCTCCTACTGCTGCTGTTCCTATTGATTTTTCAGCGATAGCGCTCGCAATTGCGCTTAATCCAAATGCAAGACTCGCACTTAATGCAATTAAGCCAACTCCAATACCTGCTTCTGCTGCCATTTTTGTTCCCCTCCGATATTCTTTTTTGTAATTAATTTTCACTCTCTTTTTCTTCACCAAATGCAACAAACGGAATTCCTCCTCCTTTATAAAATTTTGAGAAAAATTCCACATAGTGAAGTCGTAACGAGTGTAAAAATGGTCCTAAAATCCCTAATGCAATATTAATAAGATGTCCAACTATCAAAATGCAAACAGCAATAATAATATATAATCCGCCTTTTTCCAGGAATGGCATTGCAAGATTTTCATTAATGACAACAGCAAGTCCTACAGAGGAAAGTCCAACAGCACCCAATCTAAGATATGAAAGAATATTTGTAAGTATCCCTGGAATCTCTACAATACCTTGAATACCTTCTCCTATGAACAACATTCCTGCTGCAAAAAGGATTACTCCAAAACCATACAACCAATGAATTGCAATAAGGTTTATTTTGCTTAGTACAGTAACTGCTACTCCTAATTCTAAAACATACCAACTGATTTTTGCGAAGAATGCGTGCTTAAAACCATGGAAGACTATTTCATTAATAAATCCCAAAAATAATCCAAGATTTACATGAATAAATCCAATAATTCCGCCGATAACCAAGACAGCAGGCAATGTGTTGCCAAACATTTCTATTTCACCATGCAACCTGTTTATTATTCTTGGAAAAGAGTAAACAAGCTCTCCATTATGTATGATTTCTTGATGGAGTGGAAGTTTATACTGCTCCACAAGATATTTTCCTGTTTCTTCTGAAACATGTTCAAAACCGAAATATTCTCCAAAAACAAATCCGAAGAAAATGGTTACTATTGCACAAAACATCATTGCAGTAAGCAGATTCCTTGTTTTTTTCATTTTCCACCAAAGAACTGCAAAAAGCAATAACGTGACAAGACCATACCCGACGTCTCCTAACATAAGGCCAAAAAAAAATGGAAAGCTAAAGAACATAAGAAAACTTGGATCCATTTCTTTATAGTTCGGAAGTGTGTAGAGATTCAGGAAAAATTCATATGGCTTCACAAACAAAATATTGTCCAGCACAATAGGAATTTTGTCTGTTTTTCTGATTTCTGTTATCTCAATATGAATTTTTTCTTCTGCTGCATTTTCCAGTGATTTTTTTAGATTTTGATATTCTTGTTTTGTTACCCAGCCTTCAATAATACAAGCATGCTTTGTTTCTCCAAACCGCAATGGTGCTTCTGCTTTTTCTACCTCTTTTTGCAGCCATTTTTCTGCTGCATGGACATAACTACCCTCTTGAAGTTTGATTTTTTGTGCTTCTGCTTCTATCTGCAAGAGATCTTTTTCCAGCAGCTGGAGTAATAATTCTTCTTTTTCAGCATGCTGCTCTGAAAATCCATCATACAAAGAAAGATTCTTGAACAGATATTGTTTATACTTGTATTTTTCAAGTATCTTTTCAATCTTTGTGCTATGTTTTTTTGCTGTAAAAACAGCAGCAAATATTTTTTGTTTTTCTGTTGTAGTTTTTACAATGCTTTCTTTTGCAGCATGCTGTATCTCTTTTTCGAATCCATCTTTTGCAGCAACTGTTCCAATATATGTTGCAAGTGTTTTATATGGCAGGATTGCGTCTGTGTCAATGTCCAATGCAGCAATAATTTTCAGTTGCATAACTATTTCTTTTTTCTCTGCAATTAGTGTTACAAGACTGCTCTTTTTCTCATGAATTGCATTCCATGCATAAGCAATTTCTTCTATTTTTTGTTTTACATCATGAAAATCGGTTATTTTTTTTTGTTTATTTTTTTTTGTTTCACTATTCTTCTTATTCTGTTCAAATGCAGCACACAATGTTTGTGTCTTGAGAATTAAAGCTGCTGTTTCTTCTGCATTTGGCAATGGTTTTCCTATGTCAAGAATTTGTGTTTTCTTATGATCCAAAAGATGCATAATTTTTAACGCATGTAGTGTTTCAATTACTTTTGGAAGCTTTGTTTGAGGAGTAACCACCCTTATTTTTGTCATGCTTTTTGGTTGTATCATTTTATTTTCCTTTTCTTATTTTACTTTATTTGAATATTTTTTGAATTCAGTAAGCAGGAACGTGACTGCTTTATTTTTGTTCTTCTCGGCATGTTTTGCTATCTCTTCTGTTTGCTTTTCTGATTTTTTTTGTGCTTTATATTGTTCTTTTTCCAACTCTTTTTTTTTTCCTGTTAGCGTCTTTGCTTTTTCTGCAAGGATTGTTTCTTTTCTTTCTGCAATAAATGCAGCAGCATCTGCTTTTGCTTTTGTAATTAACATAGCTGATTTTTCTTTTGCTTCTGTAATTATTTTATCAGCCAGTGTCTCTGTTTCCCGTATCTGCTGTAATATTTTTTCCATATCAATCGCCTTTATTTTATGAAATGCTTTGTTCTTTTAAATTTTCTGAATATAAACAGGAAACTATATAAAAAACTATTCTTCATTATTTTCGTGGTAAATTATTTTCTTGTCTGGGTACTGATATTGGTCATTGGGACAATTATACTTTATTTTATAGTAAGGAATGTACTTAAAACAGTGGTAACATTCCTATTTATTTTTTTTTTATTTGCAGCAATAACAGTGACATTAACATATTCTGACATTAAAGGTTTGAAGGAAGATATTCAAGAGAGAGAAATTGTCATCCTGGTTCATGATCAACACCAGTATATTTTTGCTTTTGTCCAATATCATGATCCGAAATCTGGAGAAAAAGTGTTCAAGCCAGTTGCACTATCAGACGCTGAGTTGATGCAAGGGACTGCTGAGAAAAAATATGATTCAATACTTGCATTAGGTAATTACTATAAAGTTATTTTTCTTGACAAAAGTCTTTTTTTTGTATTGCCAGAGGAATTTGTTACTGATAATAATCAAAAGACAACAGAAGAGCTTTTTGCAATTCTTGCAAACAAAGAGCTTTCTTTTGAAGATCGTGCAGCTGCCTTTGACACTATTCTTTCTGCATTCCAGGAACAACAGGGAATGTTGTATGCAGTAGAGCAGTTACAGGCAGGAACAATTATAGTGTATCCTAAAACAATGTTCTTCCGCATCTTGGAAAGCTTGCCTCTTTCATGGGTTGAAAAGCTAATTCCACAAAAATAATAACAAAATTATCTATACCTCAACTTCCCCTGCGCCTGCATTACAGTAATTGCAGTCACTTCAACAATATCAGCAACACTGCAGCCGCGAGATAAATCATTTACTGGTTTATTCAACCCTTGAATAATAGGACCAATTGCATTTGCCTTTGCCAGTCTTTCAACAAGTTTATAAGCAATATTCCCTGCATCAAGATTAGGGAATATTAATACATTTGCATTTCCCTGTATTTTTGAGTTTGGACATTTTTGTTTCGCAATAACAGGCACTAATGCAGCATCTACTTGCATTTCTCCACCAATAGTAATGGAAGGGCATTTTGCTTGCACGATCGCAGTTGCCTCACGCACTTTATTTACATAATGATGTTCTGCACTTCCATATGTAGAAAAAGAAAGCATTGCTACTCTTGGTTTTATTCCGAGCATTTGTGCAGTCGTTGCAGTATCAATAGCAATCTCTGCCAAATCCTTTGCATCAGGAGCTACATTGACACTACAGTCTGCAAAAAGCAAAAGCTTTTTGTTCAAAATCATAAAAAAAACACCACTTGCTTTATGAAATTTTTCATGCGTTTTAATTATTTGAAATGCTGGTCGCAGTGTGTGTGCAGTAGGATGAATTGCTCCAGAAATAATTCCATCAGCGTCTCCTTGTTTGAGCATCATTGTTGCAAAATAAATAGGTTCTTGTAATAATTTTTCAGCTTCTTTTTTTTGCAAGCCATGTTCTTTTCTTATTTCCAGTAATTTTTTGAGGTATTGGCAATTTTTTGAGGAAGTTTCAGGATCTTTAATTGTTACTTTTTCTCTTTTAATTTTATATTTTTTCAAGGCAGTAAGAATTTCTTTTTCATTTCCAACAAGAATAGGTGTTGCAATCCTTTTTTGAACAATGATCTTTACTGCTTTCATTGTCCGTTCTTCTGGTGCTTCTGGATAGCAAATTTGTTTTGGATTTTTCTTTGCTTCTCGAAGTATTTTTGCAATAAATTGTTTCATATAAAATCCTCACCATTTCAAATTGCGATTAGTAATGCCTGAACAAGTTCAACGATTCACTTCTTTCAAGATGGATTTTATTCAAATATATACTTTTCTATGGTTTCTTTGTAAAACTTTAACATAATTTCTAAATCACAACAGTTAAATAAAGAAATAAAATAATATATTCCATGAAGCACACTTTTCCAGTTACTGCACTTCTCCTCATTATTTTTGTTCTTACACAGATCAATGGCTTATTTGTTATTGACCATTACATAAATATTAAAGAAAGTGCTAAAATAGGCAAAACAGTTGTTGATGAAGCTGCATATACGCAAAGCAATATCACTGCTCCTGTTGTCGAAAATGAGTCATCTAGTTTTATTTACATTATTCTTGCATTGCTTCTGGGAACAGGAATCGTACTTCTTATTATGAAATACAAACAAAGAAAATTATGGAAAACATGGTTTTTTGTCAGTGTTGTTGTGACATTGATTATTTCACTGAACACATGGATGTTTGATTTTTTCGGGCTTCTTTTCAATCCTCTGCATCTTTATTTTATGACAGTTATTCTCTCTATTGTTCTCGCCTACCTTAAGGTTTTCAAACAAAATATTTTCTTTCATAATTTTACAGAAATCTTTATTTATGGTGGCTTAGCTGCACTTCTTGTTCCTATTTTGAACATAATCTCAATCACTATTGTTTTGATTCTTGTTGCAGCATATGATATGTATGCGGTTTGGAAAAGCAAACACATGATTGCGATGGCACAATTTCAGACTGATCAGAAAGTGTTTGCAGGGCTGTATATTCCTTACAGGCGAAAAGAACAAAAAGCAGAAAAACAAGTTGTTGTTTCACAACATACTCCTTCAAAAAAGATTCTAAAATCTGTTCCTATCTATTCACAAAAAAGTACTGCCATTCTTGGTGGAGGTGATGTAGCATTTCCACTGCTCTTTTCTGGTGTTGTCATGAAAACAACAGGAAGTTATTTTGCACCACTCTTTACTACTATTACCACAACAATTGCCCTTGCACTGCTTTTTTATTATGGAGAAAAAGGAAAGTTTTATCCTGCAATTCCTTTTGTTGCAGCTGGTTGTTTTGTAGGATATGGGTTATTTTTGCTGTTTTAATGACTCGATGGTTTTTTTTAAATTTATTTCAATTACACTAAAATCCCTGTAATCTTTTCTGCCGCAACTTTATTGCATAATTTGATGGATCAAAAGCAAACCCTTCTTTTGCTGCAACGATTTGCACATTTGTTTTTCTGTTTATTGCTCTTGTTAATTCAAGAATATCTTCTTTGATGATATTTATTCCAAATCCAGTCAGGACAACAAGCTGCGGCTTCACTTCTGTAATAAGCTTTTCTGCTTCTTCTACAGATAGTCCATCTTCTTTCTTTTCTTCATGATATAATGGAAGGTCCACTATCAATACTTCAACATCTATAAATTGTTCATAGAGCTTTGTCGTGTACTTTGTTTTTCCTGTGTAACCTAATGAAAAATGAGGAGTAATAATTTTTATTCCCACTGCAGCTTTGTCTGTATTTTTGATTTTTATTGTTTCTACTTGCACATCATTATAACTAATTCTTGTTTCTTCTTGGAGTAGAACTATTCTTTCCACTGCATTCTGGTACTCTTTGGAAATTCTTGGCATTATTTCTTGATTTTCTTGAGTCAATGCTGTTTTTGCTGCTAGAAGAAGTCCCTTTGTATCAAAACAGCCACTTGTCATAATATCTATTATTGCATTTGTATCATGTGCATGGAGAAGAGAATTGTCTGTAACGATAACTGCACTTGTTTTTCTTAAATCAATTCGTGCAAGTGCAGCTGCAACTAATGCTCCCGGCCCTGGATTGAGATGCAACTGTGTATTTTCTGCTTGAATTATTATACCTCCTGCAAGTCTCTCTTGTTTGCTTAACACAAACGAATCTCCTGCTGTGCCTAAAAAGATAATTTGCGATGGCATAATGGATGGGGGATTTTTATGGATTATAAAGGTGATTGTGCACAACATTTAAAATAGAACACATCCTTTCTTATTCTCGGTAGGCTATACTGGGAGGTTAGCCGTCTCCTGTCACCATAAATCGGCTTTACGATGGGGTGAAACTGGAGAAGCGGATCATCCAAATTTTGTTGTGCTTGATCTGTACAATGATGTTCTGTCCTTGAGGATCGGATCTTTCATGAATCGTGTCAGGTCAGGAATGAAGCAGCACTCAGTGAATTGTCTGATGCTTCAAGGGACTCGGAGCAGAGAAGGATCAAGAGCACACGACAGATTTGCAGGGTACAATTCTTCAGGCGCCTACCGCTTTTTATTTTTATGACCAAGCAATATGTTTGAATCGCTTGATTAAAACTTCCTGTATCTTCATGTCATTATTTTTTAAAATTATAAAAAATATCTAAAGATACAGAGTGTTGCTGGTTCACGTATTTTCTTTGCAGCTGTTCCGGCAGCACTCTTCCTGAATATTTTTCTTCACAGAATTCTCTGAGCGCAGTTTCTTCTGGAGTTTCATACCTATTTTCGTTTGGATGAAAAATTCTTCTTCCTCCTGTCATACAATAAAAACCCTTGTACGGATCTTTGACTCGTTCTGTAAGAAATATCTTTTCATCTCTTAGAGGGACAATGAAACTTGCCACTCGGTTTGCTGCTTGCGCCTCTGCTATTGCTTCTTCTATTGACATGATTTAAGAAACAATTTTCGCTTTATATTATCTTTGCCTCGTATTGAGAAGAAGAAATTAGCGAAGCAAGTCCTTAAGCGCCTTCACTTTATACTCCATATC
>JAHFMP010000045.1 GCA_023267795.1 Candidatus Woesearchaeota archaeon
ACAAATAAATTAAATTGAAGCAAAGATTATAAACCAGAACACACTTTTTCTGCACAATGAATCTCAAATTCAAAATAATCGCAGAAGATGAAAAAACAAATGCAAGAATAACCAGATGGAAAACCAATCATGGTATAGTCGAAACACCATTCTATATGCCATGCGCAACAAAAATGGCAGTCAAGCATCTCACCAGTTCTGATTTAAAAGAAATTGGAATCCAGGCAGTTATCGCAAATTCACTCGTGCTAGAACTGAGTCGAGGATCAGCGTACATTGAAAAGCGTGGCGGCATTCACAAACTCATGAGTTACGATGGCACGATTTTCACAGATTCTGGCGGCTTTCAAATGATTCGGAAAAGTTTCTATGAAAAAACAACAAAAGATGGCGTTGTCTTTCAAGATCCACTAAACCAAAAAAAATCATTTCTTGCAACACCAGAATTTGTCACACATATCCAAGCGCACATTGGGAGTGACGTTGCAATGATTTTGGATGATCACAATGCACACACGCATACAAAAGAAAAACATGCAGAAGCAGTGACGCAAACCTACGAATGGGGAAAACGATGTTTAGCAGCAAGGATCAATCCGAAGCAACTGATGTTTGGAATTATTCAGGGTGGAAGTTATTTGGATTTAAGAAAAAAGAGTGCAAAACTTATGGAATCTCTCAATTTTGATGGCATGGCATTAGGAGGACTTGCAACAGGAGAACCAATTCCTGTGATGGAAAAAGTAGTAAACACAGTCACAAAAATAATAAAAAAAGAACAGCCACGATATTTAATGGGTCTTGGCAGTCCAGTCGAGATGATCAACACCATTGGTATGGGCATTGACTGTTTTGATTCCACGTATCCCACACAAAATGCAAGACACAACACACTGTTTACCATGAATGGCAAAATAGATATTGCAAAAGGAAGATATATGCATGATGACAATCCAATCGAAGAAGATTGTGAGTGCCACACATGCAAAAATTACAGCAAAGCGTATATTTGTCATTTGGCAAAAGCAGAAGAACCAATTGCCATGCGATTGAAAACCTACCATAACATTTTCTTTATGAAAAGATTAATGAATGAAGCAAAGCTTGCAATAAAAGAGAATAGATATCAAAAGTTTGAAAAAGAGTTTGCAAGGAATTTTGGAAAGAAGAAAGAACAAACAAATATGAAAGGAAACAAGCAAAAGAATGTGAGTTTGGTGTGAAAATATATAAAGAAAAGCATCCTAATAGACTACATGGAAAGCGAAACAATCACAATTCCAAAAGAAGAGTATGTTGAACTGAAGAAAAAAGCAGAAACAGCAGATGATCTTCTTATGAAACTTATACGTGGCTTAGAAGACATAAAAGCTGGAAGAGTAAAGCCTTGGAAACCTATTCATTAATTCTTTTCTTAACTTCTTCTTTATAATAAGGCAGGAGATGTTTTATTTTATTAATAACATCCTGCTGATCTTTTTTTGTGCTCAGAGCAATAACAAAGACAACAACATAATTATCATAAATAAGATAGTAAAAACGAGGGTTAAGAATTTTCTTTTCTCGAAAGAATGAAAATCCTAATGGTTTGCCAACATATGGGTTCTCTTCAAGTTGAGAAATTTCTTTGCTGATCTGAATTTGTAAAGAATGGTCTAATTTTTGGAAATCATGATCAAACTCATTACTGATTAAGATTTTGTAAGGCATAGTATCGAACAAGAGAAGTAATTATATAAATGTGATTGATACCTTTTAAAAGATAGAAAGCAAAAGAATGTGAGTTTAGTGTGAAAATGAAAAAAAAGACAGAAACAATAAAAGAGGACAGAACTTTAAATAGAGAAACAAGAAGACAAAATAATTTATTTTTAAAAATTGTCGATGGTGTTGAAGATATTAACACAGGCAAAGTAAAATTGTGGAAAGAAAAACCAAAAAAATATAGTAGATAACAATAAAATGAGAGAAATACAACAAATATTTGTACGTGATTTTAATCAATGGTCTAATCAGTTAAATTGTTGCACGTGAACTCCAGAAACCATGTATCATGAGCACCAAAGTTGCGACAAAAATCTTCAAAGACAAAGATATTGTGGAAGTTGATGCAGATAAAGGAGTAGTAAGAAAAATAAACGAATAAGAGAAATCAAGAACTCAGTTACTTCTTCACCTCAAACTTCATCTTAAGTTCATCCATCTGCTTCTGATCAATTGGACTTGGGCAACCATCCATTGGACATTGTGCTTGTTTATTTTTCGGAAACGCAATAACTTCTCGAATATCTGTGAGTTTCAAAAGCATGGCAACCATTCTATCCAATCCGATCGCAATGCCACCATGTGGCGGTGCACCATATTTAAATGCATCTAACAAAAATCCAAACCGTGCATGAGCGCGTTCTGCTGGAAAACCAACAACGCGCATCACTCGTTCCTGAATTTCTGGTTTATTAATGCGTAAACTCCCAGAAGCCATTTCCATACCGTTCAAGACAAGATCATATTGATGGCAATACACTTTTTCAGGATCTGTTTCTAAAAACTCCAAATGTTCTTCTTTGGGCATGCAAAACATGTGGTGTGCTGGTTCCCATGATTGTTCTTCTTCATTAAATTCAAAGAGTGGAAAATCTACAATCCAGCAAAAGACATATTTGTTTGGATCAATCAAACCAAGATCATGACCAAGTTTATTCCGCACTTTGTTTAAGACTTCATTTGCAATTTTAGGCTTATCTGCACAAAAAAATAACAAATCCCCTGCTTTTGCTTCCAAGCGTTCCAAAAGGAGATCTTGAATCTGTTTATTGAAAAATTTTGCAATACCAGAATCAAATCCTTTGTCAGTAACTTTGGCGTATGCAAGCCCATTCGCACGGTTATCTGTTGCAAGCTTCACATATGCGTCAATGTCTTTTCTGGAGAATTTTTCTCCGCATTTTTCTGCATTGATTGCTTTGACAATACCGCCAGCAGCAATAACTGTTTTGAAAATACCAAAATCAGAATGTTTAACAATATCTGTCACAGAACGAAGTTCAAAACCAAAGCGAAGATCTGGCTTGTCACATCCATAGCGTTCAATCGCATCTGTATGTTTTATTTTTTGAAACGCAGTATGAATATCTATTCCTACAGTTTTTTTGAATGCGTATTTTAACAGTCCTTCAACAAGTGCATGAACATCATCTTGTTCCACAAAACTCATTTCAATATCAATTTGGGTATGTTCTGGTTGTCGATCAGCACGCAAATCCTCATCACGCAAACAGCGTGCAATTTGGAAATAGCGATCACAACCAGCCACCATAAGAATTTGTTTGTACAATTGTGGACTTTGAGGTAATGCATAAAATTGTCCTGGATGTATTCTGCTGGGCACAACATAATCGCGAGCACCTTCTGGAGTTGATTTCATCAAAAGAGGAGTTTCAACTTCAAGAAAATGTTGGCTGATCATGTACTCTCGAACAGCCTGGCTAAAGCGATGCCGCATTGCCAAATTGTGTTGCATTGTTGGCCTGCGCAAGTCAAGATAACGATATTTCAACCGCATTTCTTCTGTTGCAGGATTTTCATCATTGATATCTATTGGTAAAATCTCAGCCTTTGCTAAAACAGTTAAAGAATCAGCAAGAATTTCGACTTCGCCTGTATCCAAATTTTTGTTGATAAGACCATCTCCACGATACCGCACTTTACCAGAAATCTGTAAAACATCTTCTCTCCGCAATTGGATTGTTTGTTCGCAGAGTTGTTTGTTATGTTTTTCATCAAAAACAATTTGTGTGATGCCATATCTATCGCGAAGCCACATGAAACTGATTCCACCATGTGTTCGAATTGTTTCCATCCAACCACACAATGTTACTATTTTCCCTTTATCAGTAAGACGTAATTCTCCACAAGTGTGTGTTCGAAGCATAGGAAAGAAAAAGAAAGAAAGATTATTTATAAAAATGATGTTATCGGCAAGGTGTCTTGCTGGGTTTTGAATTTACTTGGCCAGCATCATATCGATGATATAATGTTACATTTCCATCCCTATCTTCTGCAATAAATGCAAGACAGGATCCCTCAAAAAATGGAACAATAAAATGTGCTGTATCAAGATTTTGAGAAACACGGCGAAGGTTTACTGCAGAAATGCCACGAGAATCTTGAGGATT
Organism: Candidatus Woesearchaeota archaeon; assembly: GCA_023267795.1. GTDB lineage: Archaea > Nanobdellota > Nanobdellia > Woesearchaeales > DSVV01 > JACRPI01. Next base: position 4,176 of record JAHFMP010000045.1, read on the forward strand.
CTCAAAAGCATACACTAGCCATGCACGCATTTTTCTTGCATCTTGAGAGTCTTCAAAGGTCAAATAATTACCAGATAATGAAGGACTATGGGGTTTTTCATGTTCTTCTGCTTGAACAGCAGAAGGAAGACGAGGAGGAACATAAAGTGGTGTTTGGTTATTTTCATTCTCCAGTTGCTCATATGTAAAAATTCCAGAAAAACCTTCTTTATTAACTGCATAAAATCCAACATCGTCTGTCATCATAGCACCAGGAACAGTAACTGTTGTTGTTGTGTTTGATGAAGAAGCAATAACTTCTAATGAAATGCCACTTTGCTCCATTCCAGCTTGATTATGAAGACGTACTGCATAAATAGTCATTTCAGGAGCATTAGCTGTAAAAGAAAGAATACCGTGAGGACCTCGATAAATAAGAACAGGATCATGAGGAATTCCGTCTGTTGAGCAAAGAGGTGTTTTGCGTACGAGGCCTCTATATGTATAAGTACATGATAGTCCATCTTGATCCTCTGCAAAAAAAACACAAGAAGAATACAAATCATCGTCTTGTTCAAGACGAGAACATACGTTAAGTATGTTTTCAGGAACATAAAATGAAGCCGTTGTAGGAGTAGGAGATGCAGTGGAATATAATTGAGTTGTTTCTGCTTCATGATATATTCCTGGATCACGTACAACAAAAACCTGCATTTCTTCAGGATCATTATCAGTAAATGTAATAGCAGGTTCTCTGTTAGTTGGAGATTGATCAAAACTGTCAGGATCCTGAAATTTACGAACAAGAACAGGACTATGTGGGACATAATTTGGAGAAGAAGATGGCATTTGGCTTAACACAGGACAAGTATCAGGTTCAAACAGGAAAACCTCCCCGTTGCACGTGTAAAAATCTGGAGAAGTTTCCTCCTGATCACGAAATTTAACTTTGACTAAAAAAGAACCATTTCGAAAAGTACGAGCTTCTGCACTTTCAAATCCACGACCATAAAGAATCTCTTGAGGAAGTGCAAAACAGAGAGAAACTAGACTACCACGAGCTTCAGCGTTAAAAATACGAAGATCATGCTCTTGATCATCAAAAAAAAGTTTGTCTGTTCCTCCATCAAAAGTCACATATCCCTCAAGTCCATCTGGGGTATTTGTTTTATAACAAACAAAATGTTGATGGTCTACAACGATGTTTGGATTAGAAAGGTATGCCGCCTGTATTTTTCTATTTTCATATGCCCATATTTTACTTGCAAGATCTGCATAAGTCCAAGGCCTTGCCACTGCGTTTCCACTCAATGCGAGTACTACCCCAAGTAATGATGGCATCTTAATATTCTCCACGATATAGTGAGATCCTTCTGTCGCTTGGTAATCGTTGACCATCACAATCTACTGCATCAAAATATGCGTGCCAAGGAAGTTCTGTATTATACACAACATATTTAGATGGCACCGCAAAATCAACATAAAATGGTCCTTCTCGAACACGAGAAGCAGGAACAACAGGCGGATCATAACAAGAGCGAGGAAGAGAAAGAAGTGCAGTTAAGCACTCAGGATTCTCATCATATACACGATACTCGTGAGGTGTCGAAGGGTAGACGTCAGGCTCAGCAGGATAAAATGGGGGAACGTCTCTCTCTTTTGCCGCCTTCATACCTTTAGCAGGATTTGCGATAGTAGTCCCTGCATGTTTAAGTTGATAATCATAATTTTGAACAGCAGTACATTCACTAAAACGATATCCACTCACCTCTGCCCGAGCAACTGCAGATACTTCACCATGACAATCAACAGCATAGTAACATGATCCATCGAGAGCGTTTGGTAAGGCAAAAAAAGCAACATCGTTTGAATGAGTAACAGTAAGCATAGGAACACGCTTCTCACTAATTTCATCATAGTATGCACCATCTGCAAGACCTTCAAGTCCTGTGACAGAATAAAGACGAAGTGCCGGAGCATTATCATCACCAACAAACAAAACTGGAAACCCATTGTAGATACCTACTTGAGGATAGATTAGAGGTGTTGCATTGTTTTCTTTAGGACAAAAAGGTGCTGGCTCTGGCCGTGGACACACTGCATCTGCATAAAGCTTACCGTCACACGTATAAAAAACTGCACCATCAACAACTTCACTACTAACTACAACAATACCATTTCGAAAGTCTGTTCTATATTTTTCATCAAATTTATCAGAATTTTGATAGAAAATATCTTGGTCAACAACAAAACACGAAGAAAGAAGATTTCCTGATAAACTGTCTCTATACTGACGCTCTTCATTCCTTGAATCTGGAAGAAGCGATGTCTGTGTATCATCAATGCTGAGCTTAGCAGAAGTAAGAGTTACTGTTTGATGATTATAGCAAAGATACGAAACATAACTAGTGTTTCTATGGTCAACTATTTCACCTCCTCCTTGATACTCTCTCACAGTACTCTCATGTCTTTTCTCATGAATAGACCAACCAGGCACAAGAGTTTCTGCATTTGCATGTCCGGCCAGTGTAACAATAAGCTCCAGTATTGATATCATAAAAACAAAGAAAGGCTAATTTATTTAAAAATTTATCTCTTTTTAGTAATAAAACTATTTCTCACATAAACGTATTCAACACCTCGCTTTGTATTTTATGCTTTATAATTTCATTTTTAAAATTTATCGCATCCTGAACACTTCCAACAATGCTTCCATAATGCATTGGAATTGCCTTTTTTGGATAAAAAGATAACGCAGCTTGTACAGCTTCCTGCCACGTCATAGTGTATGTGCCTCCAACAGCAAGAAACGCAACATCAATATCATGCAACAAACTCATTTCAGGAATTTTGTCAGTGTCACCAGAATGATAAATCTGCTTTCCGCCGAGTGTCACAACATAGCCAACCCAATAATTTTCTTTGGGGTGAAAAGGCATGCCAGGAGCGCGAAATTTGTTAATGTTATACGCAGAAATTGTTTCTATCTTCACTCCTTTGACAGTTATTTCCTGACAAGGCTCTACAGGAATAACCTCTTTAACCAGCAGCCCTTTCAATTTACTCAAACAATCAGGGGGGCACACAATAGTTGTGTTTGGGGTCATGACTTTTTTAATGTCTTCAAGGCTGCAGTGATCGTAGTGATCATGGGTGCAAAGAATAATGTCAGCATCCGAGAAGTGCTTGAGAATCTGAAAAGGATCAATGTAGACTATCTTTTCTCCTATAAGTTTGATTGATGCATGTCCTAACCATTTATACTCAGTTATGCTCGTTTTCATAGTGCTGCTGCTGTCCATG
>JAHFMP010000046.1 GCA_023267795.1 Candidatus Woesearchaeota archaeon
GAATAGTAATAACAATTTCGAGAGTTGGTCCACGATCTTGTTCATTCAATAAATGAATTTCATCAATAATAACTACTTTTACAAACCTGAGCCATGGTGCACTGTGGCGTATCAAAGAATCTAATTTTTCTGAAGTGGTTATAATAAAATCATAGTTTTCCAAATACGAATCAGTGGTATCTGTATCTCCGATAGAAAGTGCAATTTTTTTGTCTGAATATTTTTCTTTGAAGCTTTGATATTTTTCTGTTGCCAATGATTTTAGAGGGACAATGTAGATTGCTTTTCCTTTTTTTTCGTAAATGCAGTTCATTGCGGCAATTTCAGCTATGAGTGTTTTTCCAGAACCTGTTGGTGTGCAGACTAGCAGATTTTTGCCATCGAGGAGTCCTGAGTTTATTGCCTTGATTTGTGATGGCCGCAATTCTTGGAATCTTTCTTTTTTGAGAATGCTGAAAAATTGAAGGTTGAGTTTGTTTTCGAGATTGTTGATTGTTTTCAGTGTCATGAATGGATAAAATAATGGGTTTGTTTAAATTGTTTTTTGAAGATTTCACGCCTCTTCCTGATTCACTATGTTATTTTGCATCTTCCGATAAAAATTTAAAGTAGAAAAATATCTGATATGCATGCAACAACTTCTTAAGCAAATTCAGGAATTGAAACAATCCAGAATAAGACAACAAATAGATCAGCGCCTTTTTGAGTTTCATCAATTCCAAACCAACAACAAAACAGCTCAAGATTGGTTTTCTGAATTTTGTTTCTGTTTATTGACAGCAAATGCAAAATCAAAAACTGCATGTGCTGTGCAACAGGAATTGGGAGCAGAAGGATTTGCAGCTGCTTCTTTTGATGAGCTTGTTTCTGTTATCAGAAAAAACAAGCATCGCTTTCACAATACAAAAGCAAAATATATTATCGAAGCAAGAAAGCATCAGAACATAAAAGAGAAAATTATGCAGTACAATGATGAACAACAAATAAATAGAAATAAAAATGAAAAAAAACATAAAAATGAAAAACAGGTGCGTGAATGGCTTGTTGCAAACGTGAAAGGCTATGGCTACAAAGAGGCATCACATTTTTTGCGAAATGTGGGGTTCAAAAATCTCGCAATTCTCGACAGGCACGTCCTGAATCACTTGTATGAAAACAAAATTATTCAAAAAATCCCTCAGTCTTTATCTCAAAAAAATTATCTGAAAATAGAAAAAAATATGGAATCATTGTGCTCGGCACTGCAAATGACACAAGCAGAACTTGACATGTATTTGTGGTACATGAAAGCAGGAGATGTTTTGAAGTGAAAAGAATTAACATTGCTATATTGTTTATTTTTCTCATTTCTTTTGTCTCTGCATGCTCCAGCTCTTCTGAAAAAACAGAACAAACAAAAATAGAAAAAACAGTGCTTGTCTTTATTCAATTTAACAAATCCTGCGATTATGGACAATATATTTCAGGTGAAATCAGAAAAGAAATATCTGCAAAAGATTTTGTAATCATTGGAACATATACCACGTTTCAGAAAATTCAGCAGCTGAAACAAAATAAGTGTGTCATACGAACATTCCGGCCAACAGAGCTTTCAGAAGTGTTGGAAAGCATTGAAGGTGACTTTGAAGAGGAGCGAAACAAACATTTTCAGGAAATCAAGTTGAACAGGACGCTTGTAAAACAGGACGTGACAGATAAAGAGAAACTAAAAGAATATCTCCGTGAGAAACATGAAGGAGAAGCACAAACAGCTGCTGTTCTGTCTGAATATCAATTATATGTAACACCTGATGCTGAGGCTGTTCAAGAACTTGCCGAGGAACTTAATGGTGTTCAGGAAATTTATGATGAAGCGCTTTCTTGGGTGTGGGTCTCTGAAGAATATTTGAATGGCGTAGAAGAATATTGGTATACTCCCGAAGATTTTTTAACAAAAACACCGGCAATGAAAAAAAATCCAAAGTATGGAACTCCAGCAAGTGATTGTTCTGAACAGGCAAATACTCTTGCATCGCTTCTTATTGCCTCTGGATATTCTGAAGAAAATGTTCGAGTTGTTTTAGGACTAGTTAATTTTAATGGCCAGAGAGGTGGTCATGCGTGGGTAGAGATTTATGAAGATGGAGAATGGCTTCCTCTTGAGGCAACAGCAGGTGCGTATTATGATGATGAAACAGGAACACTTACTCCTGCTTCAGAACTTTCTTATACTTATTTTGCATATCACCGCTATCCTGTTCTTGAAGCATGGTATTATTACAACAACAAGTATTATCTTGACATGACTGAAGAAACTTCTTCTGGAAATGCACCTCCTAATTGGCAGGAAGCAAGTACAACTCGCCTCAAAAGAGATCTTGAATCTGATGATTCATCTGATTCTGATACAGTACACCCACGTGCTTCACGAAACTCTCGTCAAGATACATAAATTATGTATCACTTCTAGAAAATTTTATAAATACATAATACTAAAACTATTCATGAAAGAAGACAAAGGATGGCATCAACCTGCAAAACATTTGAACAAAACAACAGAAGGAACATGTCCATACTGTAAAAAGCATGTCAAAGCATTGGAAGCACACATTCATGATAAACATAAAAAAGAAATGCACGCCTTGTGAAGGATCTGTTCATCCACTTTCTGACATACAAGTACAACGTTTTCTTAAACTCGTTAAAGGATGGAAACTGATTAATGGAAAACTGCAAAAATCATATACATTTAAGAATTTTGTTGAGGCATCTTCATGGTTGGAGAAAGTAAAATTCCTGGCAGAAGCAGAAGGACATCACCCTGACATTCATTGGACATGGAATAAAATCACTCTTGTTCTTTGGACACACTCAATAAATGGTTTAAGCGAAAATGATTTTATTCTTTCATCAAAAATTAATGAATTGAAATAAAAAATAATAAATTACTTATTTCTCCCAGAGTGGTTCTACAGCATCTCTATACATCAATGTCAAATCCTTAAATTCTCCTAGTTGAGCAAGATCTTCAATATATTGTGGGTCATTTGCACGCCAGACATAAAATGTTACTCCTTCTGCATTTTGCAAATCTTCACTGGTCACTTCCCATTGTCCTGTTGTAGCATCTAAAGTAATTTGACCAAGCATTGCAGGTGTCATATTTACTTCAGGATATTCAATATTTTTTCCGGAAATTGTTTCATTTCGTGCAGGAATAATAATGCCTTCCTGATCCAACAACAACGCATTCACAGTATAGGCGCCACTTACTAAGGTGATCGTTGCAGGCTCTTGCTTTGACACACTTACTACTTGTGAAAAAGGCGCTTCAAAGAGTTGATCTGGAACTTTCTCTATTGTTAAAAGAACAGAATCAGTCTTATCCATGTCAAACGCAAGATTTTGTAATGCGGTGCTGCTTATGCTGGTGTTTGCACGGCTACTCGGAATAAACTTTATTGTAACAGGCACTTGTTTTTGCTGTTCAAGCAATGCAATAATTTTATCTTCTTTTTCAGGAGTAGTATCTAAACCCACAAATGTTGTATAGTATCCATCAGCATCAATACGAACTGCACCGCCGATACAAACAGGAAAATTGCCTTCATACTTTCCAGATGCATCTGTTGCGCCAATGCTGCAAATTTTATATGTTCCACAACGGAATGCTATTGATGCAGAAGGTATTGGAGCACCTGTAATGCCATTGTAGGCTGCAACTTTTACTGTTCCACTGAGTCGCTGTGTTGCACTGCAAATTAATGTTTTTTCAGGCTCTTCATATGTAGAATATATTGTTTCATTTGTTTTAGTATCAATGCCACTTGGGTATGTTGTAGGCACACCTTCTTTTAGCCGAATTTCAACTGTACTTGCATCCCATGGACCATAACTGCCAAGTCCTTGCGCCCAATCCATAAGATTTCTATTATCTCTGATATTGTTTTCCAACGCAAAAAAGAATGTATATCCTTCTCCCTGTAATGCATTTGCATCTTTTAGAGTAACAACAACAGGATAACTTACATCATAATAAAAAGAATAATGATTTGTTTGAATAGGAGGCAGAAGTACTGGAAATTCATTTGTGTATATCTTTGGTTTCAATAACTCTCCTGTTCTTGGAGTAATGTCAAGATAATATTCTGTAAAATCTGTTGTTGGATCAATGAAATCTATTTCGAGTGTTCCAAACTCGTGACTACTCTCTCTGGAAAGCATGCTGAAAAAACCAGTGCCGTATTTATTTTCCGGCTGCAGTTCTACAGCACCAGTTGTTCCTTTTATTTGAATAAGTGAGATGTATGTCTTAAGATATTTGCCAAGCTGCTCTTTGACATTTTGTTTCATCCAATAAACAACTGCATATCCTTCTGTGAATGCTGCAAGAGGAGGAAGCCGTTCTTCATCCAGGCCTGAGTATGCACTAGTTATATTGAGTGTTATCTGCTCTAAAAATTGATTTCTGATTTCCATTGTCACAATTTCATTTGCTGCATTGTATATGCTTTGCAATGGCACGTTGAGTTCTACATACCAGTTTTCCAGACTGCTTGTGCTTGTTTCTTTTGTTATTTCAAGTGGATAGGTAAGCTGAACATAAACTGCTTCATCACCAATTGCAGTTTCTATTCTTGGTTCCTGTGCAGCAGTAATTGCATAACCCTGTTTTTCAAGAGATGCAAAATTGTCAAGACAGAGCATGAGATTCTCCTGCGTGTATGCAGTAATTTGTTCTTCCATGTTCTTCAGTGTTGGAATATTTTTTGTAGTAATAGAACATCTTGTGCAGCTGTGCTGGCTGTTTTCATACCACCAATAAGGGATTTGGAGTGCGCCGAATTGGACAGCATCACCTGCTGTCTGGTCTGTTTCATCAATGTCAAAAATTTGGCTGTGAAGATCAGTTCTGCTGAGATTAATATAGCCACCGTGCTGGCCGAGAAGAACAATAGCATTTTTTGCGATATCATTGAGGCATGCAGAAACATATTGCTGAACAGCAACTGCATCTCCATGCGCAGAATCCTGCTGCAATGCAATGCCTAATTTTGCTTCTGTTGTTTGGGTTATAAAATAATAAAGAACAGCAATAGTGAGAAGAATAATTATTCCTATAATTATGAAAATAGTTGCCTGACCTTTTTTTTGAAAAAAGTTGTCCACCTCTTTTTCCTCTTTTTCCTAAAAAGTTCTTTAAGAACTTTTTATTTTAAGAACTTTTTTTGTAACAACATAAAAATAAAATCTCATCCATGAAACTGCAAGGATAATAAATGCCATGCCAAAAATGAACAATGCAAAAGGTGCAACAATAGTGAGTATTATCACTCCAATCATCCAGCTAAAGATGATTGTTATGAACATCATGCATATAGGAACTGTAAAATGCCTGAATTTTTTTACACCAAAAACAAATGTTTCTTTGTATATTTTCTTCATTGTATGTTTTTCCTGCAGCAATGCGCGGAAAAAAGCAGTGAAGTACAGATACGCAAACAACAGTATGGTTAGTCCAGCAGCAGCAGCCTTGACTGTGAATCCAAGAAAAATAATAATTGCCGCAAGCAGCCAGAGTGCCTGCCATGTCATATTTATTGCAACAAATTTTTTAAGATACTGCGCTGTGTGTTTTTGTTTTGTGATGTGAAGCCAAATGAATGCCTTGTACAAAGAATTGATTCCTAAAAACACTGCAATGCCCACTATAACGAGCAACGCAAATTTGGCATAAAACCACGTAATTGTGCTTACATGTTTTGAAAGCGATATTTCCATTGCTGAATTCATTGCACCATTTGCTCCAATTGCTGTAGAAGCCATAAAAAGTCCAAAAATATATTGCAGTGCTGCTGCAAGAGGAAGAAGTACTGCTTGTAGTATTCCAAGAAACAGCAAGAACAGTCCAAACAATGTGAAAAGATATGCTGCATCTAAAAGTACTGTCATGCCAAATTGTTTATCAATTTTGAATGCTTCATAATAAAGATGAAGATGTGACAGCTTTGCTGAAGAAGAGCTCTGTTCTTCTTTTCTTTCTTTATTTCTTTCCTCTTTTTTTCTTTTCATTTTTTTTGTATTTAGTTTAATATTTAATGCTGTTATTTTTCTACAAATGGAACTTTGAGTGCTACAGTGCCATCTTCAACAAGAACAATTTCAGCACTGCTATAGATTGCATCTGTTTCAATTGCTTCATAGCCAGCATCTCCTGTTGTTGCCTGAGAATAGCCAGTAGTGACTTCTTCTGTGTCTCCCTGTTCATCAACTAAATATATTGTGTAGGAAATGTCTTCGCTCAATGGTTGGACATACCATGCAATTTCATAAATGCGTTTATCAGAGAGTGTTGTGTATTCTCCCTGAAGCGCAAGCGTTAATTTTGAAACAGGTGCAACAAGCTCTGACTCTGCACTTTCATAAACATCCTCTGCTGTTGATGTTCCTGCAAAAGTTTGGCAAAATTCCACTTCTTCATCACTTACCTCATACCAATCAGGAATTCTTGTTTCATTTGCATACTCACTGCTATAAGAACTGTCACTGGTATCATCATCAAGATAATCCTGATAATATTGAGAGTATGCAATGCTTGCCAGCAGCAGGAAGAATGTTACGAATAAAAAAAATATAGCGCTTTTGCTTTTCATGAGTATGTTTTAGGTTTGCTTATTTAAATAAGTTTGCGTTTTTTTATACATTTCTAGAAATTACTTCAAAAATTATATAAATTAGTCCTACTTATTCCTCATTAGGTGAGCTTATGGTACAGGCATTAGTAACAATTGATGATGAAACAAACAAAGTAATTAATATTGTGAAAGCAAAACATGACTTTAAAGATAAAGGTCAGGCAATTGCATTTATTGTGAGAGGATATGCAAAAGAGCAGCTTGAGCCAGAACTTCGTCCAAATTTTATACAGAAAATGCTTCAGATTGAAACGCAAAAAAGTATTCCTGTTTCCAACTTTGCAAAAAGATACGGGTTGAAATAACGTGTATGCGTTAGAAGTCAAAGATCAAGCAGACAAAATTTTTGAAAAGCTTGCAAAGAAAAACCCGAAACAACTTTCTATTATAGGTAATAAGATTACAGAAATTTGTATGAATCCATTGCATTCCTATAAGTTTCTCAGGCGACCATTACAACTATTCAACAGAGTTCATATTGATAGTAGTTTTGTTTTGATATTCAAAATTGATCATCAAAGACAAATTGTTGTTATTTATTATTTTGATCATCATAATTTTGTCTATCAATGGAGACAATAGCATAGGAAGAAAAAGCATACTTTAGTAGAGGACAAAAATATTGTTCTGATTTTTCCGCCGCCCAAATACGCTCACTTGATTTTTTCTCTCCCCTCATTAATTAAGGGGAGAGAAAAAATCAAGGAAATTAGAAAAGAATAGTA
>JAHFMP010000047.1 GCA_023267795.1 Candidatus Woesearchaeota archaeon
TGAAGCACTCTTTTTGCGTGTTCTGCTATCTTTGGATCATGCGTTACTATTATAATTGTTTTTCCTTTTTTATGAAGTTCTTTTAAGAAATTAATAATTATTTCTCCTGTTACAGAATCCAGATTACCTGTCGGTTCATCTGCAATAATTGCTTCAGGATCATTTGCTAATGCTCTTGCGATAGCTACTCTCTGCTGCTGCCCACCACTTAGCTCGCTTGGCAAATGATCTTTTCGATCCCAAAGCTGAACCAACTGTAAAAGTTCTTTTGCTTTTTTCTCTCGTTTTTCTTTTTCTGCATTCTGAAATACCATTGGGAGTATAATATTTTTTTCTGTTGTGAGTGTCGGAATGAGATTAAATTGTTGAAAGATAAAACCGATTTTTTTTCCACGAAGAAGTGCAAGCTCTGATTCACCATACTTTGCAATGTTCTCTCCGTTGAGTGTTACTTCCCCTTTTGATGGAAGGTCTAAACATCCAATCATGTTCATGCATGTTGATTTTCCAGATCCAGATGGACCCTCTATTGCAACATATTCTCCTTTGTTTATGGTTGTTGTGATACCCTGCAATGCATTAACAATTGTATTTCCAACATGGTAAATTTTCCAAACATCCTTGAGCTCAATGATTGTTTTTTTGGTCATTCTTTCACTTTATTTGTTTTTTACCAGTCAATTGCTCTACTTTCTTCATAATGTCGTGACTTCGATATGTTTGGATCCGATACTCTTATTTAAATTTTATACATCTTTCATATCAAATTCTTTTTTTGAGAAAGCATATCTTGGTCGAGGAACTATTTTTGTTAACACCCACGATTGAATGATGCGGATTGTATGTCGAAAACTATATTTTACACCAGCTTCTTCGTGAATAAGTTCACGAACTTTTTTTGTTTGCCATCCATTTTTGATAACAACTTCAACTTTCAAAACAAAATCTTCTGCATTGTTCAGTAACTCATCAGCGGTTTCTTTCGTAAACCTTATATACCACTTTCCTGCTCTGTTTTTTATGATTAAAAGGAAACAAGAGCATAAGATTTTCAACAAGCGAAACATTATCAGCTTTTTCATTGCTTTCATTATGGTTTCAAGCATTCTTGCAATCTGGCAAGGGTCTAGTAACACAAACGTGCAGTCAGATTACAATGGACATAAAGTGATTATTGACAAGACTAAATATAAAATAAAAACTGACAGTGGTTATGCGTATGGGTATACATATCCTTTGTCCCTTGAAGTATACACACTTGATCATGCACTACTTTCCTATCTTCGCTCTTCTGATACTGTTGCCATCTTGTTTGATCCTTCTGATCCTGCGCTTCAGTACATTGAAGTGCTTCGGTTTGATCTTGCTCAAGATGATTTGCCAGGTTTAGGCATTACTCCTGGTTTTGTTATTACACAGGCAAATGAGACATATCCATATTCAGTTGTTTCCTGCGCAAATACCACCTATCCTACTATTTATTTGAAAACAAATAATGCAAGTAAGATATACAACAATGTAAGTGTTTCTGGAACCATCTCTCAAGATGTTGGCTGTGTTGTTCTTTCTGCACCAGATTGGCAAGAACTTATTCAGTTGAAGGATCGATTGGTGTATGGGTTATACGGTGTTATGGAGTAGTTTTTTGTGATTTCTATTCACCAACTCATCTTATAACGTAGAATTGCAGCAATGCCACCTAACCCATCCAATTTTTGACCACCATCATGGTCACTACTAATAATATGCACTGCGGCGCCTGAGTGATCCGCATTTTTCATGAGTCTATCCAATTTCGCAAATGTTTCTTCCTGTCTCGTTTTTTGAATCACTGTATCTGTTACTAACAACTCTTTAATTGCTCCTGCTTCTGCTGCTTTTTGTGTTTCTTTGAATCCATAAGTTACATTTCCTTCTTTAACAATTTCTTTCATTACCTCTTCTGTTAGAAGTATTTCTTTGACAACGCGGTCATCTCTCAGTGCAGCAACTGTTTCCTGTCTTTTCAGCACTTCTTCAAATGCTCTTTTGCTGACATCACTGCATGTTGCAAGCACTATTTTTTTTGTAATTGCCTTGTTTTTGATTTGCTCCTGCAAATATTCTTTCCAAAATCCAGGGCTTGCAAGCACTATTTTATCAAGATGATATCTTTGGTCATACTCTTCCAACTGCTTGACAACGTCGCTATAAAATGTGGATTTAATCTTTTCAGGGCTGTCTTTTTTTTGGACGTCTCCTTGCATTTGCAGAAGATACTCATATCCATATTTCTTGAGGATGGCAAAATGTGCTTCATCCCTATCCACAATACAGATAACTACTTTTGCTTGTTTTGTTTCTGATGCTTCTTTTAATTTTTCTAATTGATATTTAAGCCAGCTTTCTTTTCTGATTGTAAAAATAGTGTTCAATTCTACATTGAATGTGTGATAGTTTCCTCGTTGAATATCTTCTGGGCCATTAGTGATTTTTCCAGAAACACGAAGGATATTTGAATATTTGTGAAACTCTACTTTTTCTACTGCAATTTCTAAAAACACTGTTTTTCGAATAACTTTTTGATCTCTGTCACTTCCAGCATCGAGCTTAATCTTTCTTTCTGTGATGCCTTCTACATGATCTTTTTCCTCAATAATTGCACTAAGATACCAAAGATCATCGAGGGTATCCACTTGTATCTTTACTGTTTGGTGCTTGAGGTTTTTGTGGAGGAGTTTCATTTAAATAAAATACCTCTCTTCGCTAAGCTCAGAAGGGATTTTGTCTTGCATTTGCTTCTTTCGTTTATATTTTTTCTGTATTTTAAAAATTATTCATGAGAGAGCGTAGTGAACGAATGCAATAATTTTTTATCGAAAACCTTTTATATCTCTACTTCCAAAAATGGAGTTATAGCTATTATTTTATTACTCTCAGGAAAAGAAGGTGACTATCGTGAAACAAAGAAAAGCACAAAGTGCAAGTTCTGCAGCAACACTTATTGTATTGATTGCAGGCTTTATTCTTCTTTACATCTTATTCCTGCCTGCAGAACAGAGGGCAGCATTGTTGCAGGATGAATATACCTCTTCAGGAAGCTCTTCAGACTCAACTCCTTATTCTACAGGCACTCAACAAGCAACAGTGCAAGCGCTTGTTGGTGAATCTCTGCTCTCAGAAAGCCCAGGAAGAGTTTATTATCTCAAAGAATCATCGTATGAACATGATCTTTCTCCTGTAAATTTATATACAACAACTGAGGCTCAGGTTATTTTTACTCAAGATTCTCTTTACATTAAAAATGGCATCTTTGATCAATTATTCCGCAATATCAGCTTCTCTCTCGTTGATCCTGATTATACTGATAATGTTTTGTTGTCTTTCAATGTAGCATCAGCACAAGGTCGCTTGCAAATCAAACTCAACAGCCAAATCATATATGATGCTGCTTCACAAGCAAGTGTTGTTATTAGTCTTCCAGATGATCTTCTTTCTGATGTTAATACTCTTGAATTTATGGTCACTGATGTTGGCTATCGTTTTTGGACAACCAATGCATATCAGCTTGACACTATTCAGGTTACAGGAGATGTTACTGATATCAGTCAGCAGGTAAGTAAAACAACATTCTCTATTTCTGATACAGAGAAGTTTAACCTTGATCGTGCGCGTTTGTACTTTTACCCAGATTGCAGTCCACGGGATGTTGGGGCACTGAAAATTACTATGAACAATGCACAGATTTACTCTTCTATACCAGATTGTCAGCAGATCAATGTTGTCGAATTTTCTCCATCTGTTCTTTCTGCAGGAGACAATTACATTCTCTTTAAAGCAGAAAAAGGAGAATACCTTATTTACAGCATCTCTGTGAAAACAGAACTTAAAGAGCAGGAATTCCCAACATATTACTTTGATATTGATGATGCTGCATTTATTTATAGTGAAGACGTTGACAGAGAAGTATATACTGCTGATTATGAGTGTGGCGATACTGACAGCTATTGTCCTGATGATTGTAGTGAAGATTCTGATCCAGACTGCTGCTTTGAAGGCAGAAATAAATATTGGTGTGACATTATGCCTTCCAATACAGAGGATAGATGTACAGAAATTAGTGAGGCTGACATCAGTAGATGTTCTTTATGTGCTGCAGGTTATGAAGATCAGCGTGGCTATGCTCCAGATGAATGTGAAGAGCAGTGTGGAGATGATCATGATGGAGAGTGCCCAGATGGTTGCAGTACATATTATGATAAAGACTGTTGCTTTGCAGAGGATGAGGATAATTTCTGGTGTGATCAAGTGCCGCAGTATGGCATAGATAATGTTTGTGAGACTAGCTTAAGTGAAGATGAATGTGATGATTGTCCCAGTGATTATACAAGTGACACAAATAGTTTTACAGAATCATGTCCTACAGAAGGAGCTGATACATTGGCAGAGGTATATGAATTCTTCCCTGGCTATGCTGTTTGGATTGTGTTTACTTTTGTTGATGATACAGAACGAAAAACAGGAGATGTCTATGTCAATGGTCATAGATTTTATCTTGACACTTATGGTAGCACGTATGAACGGGAAATTACAGAGTATGTGGAGCCTGGAAGCAATGCAATTAAAATAGAACCAACACGAACACTGGAGATTAGAAAATTAGAAGTTATTGTTGCTATTTCCTGACTTGATACACAACAATCTCATCATTCATAAACACAATAGAAAATTGTGAATCAAGTGCATTTGCAACCGTATTCAGCTGCTTTTCAGTCAAATAATTTTTCTTCACACAACTATATTCTAAACTTAGATAGTCATACTTTTTTGCTTTTTCTACGATTTCTTCTTTTGACTTTTTTGCAATATTTTTCCGAAACTCATTCATTTCTGGAGAAGGAAAATTTGTTTCCAAATCAAATCCAATAAGAAACTTCTCTTCCTTGCACAAACTCAACACACGTTTTCCAAAAAGCGTATCATGCATCCACATATATCCTTCCAACTCTTGAATAGAACTCCATGCAACACCAGGTGGCCATTTCGATGTTTCCACTATTTTCTTTGGTTGCCAGGAACTAAAAATATCAATTGCTGTTATTGTTCCCAAAATAGGTTTTTCTTGAATATCAGAAAGAATCATCGTGGTATTGTAGCTAGGATTCACTTCTAAAGAAAGCGCTGTTGTAAATGGAACACCAAAAATTCCTAAAAATAAAATAATAAAAAGAACGAGCCGAGCGAAAGATGATTGAAACCAATAAAAAACTGCAACAAGAAAAACAGCAACAAGAAGTGAAAGTGGAATAGAAACATATGCCCAGAATCTATGCGTTAAAATACTAAACGGCAAATGCCCGCCAAGCAAACCAAGAAAAGTAATTAGAAGCCAAAGTAAAACAACAAAATGGAATTTCTCACAAACAAAATAATTTCTCCAATGAAAAAACAAATACACAACACTGCAAACCAGAAGTACAAAAACAACAACACCAAAACCAGTAGGCTGATCTATTTTCGTAATAATTGGAGCAATGAGAAAATCAAAAAGACCATATACAGGATTAATGTACAAATCTGCTGCTGTTTTTAACCCTGTCGATGACCCTGTTGATGCGACACCTGCAAAACCTCCTGTGTGACTGTATAGAACATTTCCAATGCCATGACGAAAAACTTGCTGTCCCCAATAAAGAAAACTTAACAATACTCCAAAAAAACCGATTAAAAAATTTTTAGTAAAAGGATTCATAGTTGTAAAAACTGTTTTTTTATTAGCAGCATGAAGAAAAACAAAGAAAAAATTCCAAAGAATAATGCTGATAAAAAAAATCCCAAACAAAATAGAAACAAAAGGATGTGCCACCATCATCGCTGCAATAAGGACAATTGCAGGAACAATATATCGTGAATCAGAAAAACCACGAACTGTAAAAGTCAATGCAGGAAAAAACAAAACAAGCGCAAGTGTATGGCTCCAAATAAAATGACTAATCCAGCTCGGGAGTGCTACGAGAATTAGTGTTGCAACAGTGGCAGTTTCTAAACCAAATAAATCAAGAGCAAAAACAAAGAAGAAGAGAATGCCAAGAGCGATCAATAAAGTGTTAAACACCTTCAGTGTCAAAAAAACACTACCATTAATTTGATATAAAAGTGCGAGAATCGCATCATAAGTTGGAGGATATGGTTCTAAATAATGAGAGATTGCTTCACCACTTAGTTGATAATATGTTTTTTCTTGAGCAATATAACGCACAGCAATAGCATGTTCCCAGGGATCATCATCTTCTAAATAAGGATAAGCAAATGCGCCTATAAGAAAAGTGTAGAGAAGAAGCGCTGCTGCAAAATAGACAATGCCTATACAAAGAAATTCTTTTTTTGAATATTTTGGAAATGAGAAAAATTCCTTAAAAGAAGAAAGAAAAACATTCCTTTGAAAAAAGACAAAATGTAATGGACAAAGAATGGAAAGAGCAAAAAAAGCCTTATAATCAAGAGGGATTCCAAGAACATCAAACGCAATAATAAAAAAGCAAAGCATGCCTAAACCTGCGCCAAGATAGAGAAGCAATCGAACAAACCATCTATCTGCATTAGAAAATGAAACAGCAGAAAAATAAAAGAGAGAAAAACCTAAAAAAAATAGGAGAAGAAAAAAGAAGACAATGCTTCCCAGCAAAAGCGCATCAATCATTTTGAGTATACAGTAAGGATTTCATCGCCAATATAAGTTTTTGTGTTTTTTCCAAAAGAATCAAGGAATTGAACAAGCTCATGTTCAGAAAGAATAACAATGCCTTCAGGATGATTTCTTCCATCATATTCTCCAATCCATCGTTCTAAAAATGTTTTTCTGCGAAAATCACGAAGCATGCGATAGAATCGTCTTGTTTCTAGTATTGGATTAGCAAAAGGCTCAACAATAATGAGTTCTTTACCAGCAGCAGCAAAACATTTTGAAACAAGTTTTTGTTCTTGAGGATGAATGTGATGTAATACTCCACTAAGTACAATATAATCATATTTTTGAGCAATATTTTCTTCCAATGCATTGATCTCTTGAATGTTGATTCCACTTTTGCTACTAAAATGAA
>JAHFMP010000048.1 GCA_023267795.1 Candidatus Woesearchaeota archaeon
TTTTTGAGCCATGAAAAAAGCATCTTCATCTTTTCATTAACAAATAAATAAGAGCTTGTCAGTACATCGCCTATGTAATTTTGCACTACCTTATACTCTCCAAGTGTTTCATCTGTTTCAATATTTCTATTTACCATCTTGTGTATTATTTTCATGTCTTTTTCAGTTGGAAAATTCTGCGTATGTTCTTCCATATACTTCCATGCTTCATAAAGATTTGAGGCCATAAACAATTCTTTTTTGTTTTTTCCTTTAGGGATAATGTCTTCAAAGAGATAATTGAATGTATCTTTTACAGACATAGTTGACCCTTCAATAGCATTGCTGTTTGCTATGAAAATACTGAGAAATTTTTCCTTTTCTTTTTCCTGAGACATTGCATCCAGATGTTTCAGATACGTTTTTTGTGCATCAGATGCTTTTCTCATATCATCATGTTGTTGATAAGAAAGTTCATCATTTGTTTCCTGAAGTATCCAATCTTTATTTTTATGAGAAATCGACATACATAGAAACTCTTCTTTTTGAATTGGTCTTTTCTTTCCGATGTATTTTATTGTCTTTTGTTTTATTTTATTCCCTTCTCTAACGGATTCAACAAGATACAGATATTCTTTTCCTTTGATCTTTTTTGTGACAATGCTTACCATTTATATAGTTAACCACTACATATATTTAAATGTTACTCTGGAAAAAAGTAAAAAATGATTGGTTTATGAAAGTTAACCACTACATTCTTCTATTCAATTATTCAGGTCGTTTACTACATTATTGCATGACGGAAGGTTTATATAGAATTATTTATCAAACACAGTATATGGTCACAACAGAGGAGATTATCAGCGAAGAACAGAAACCAAAAGAAGAAAACAACAAATGTGGAGAGCTTAAGAAATCTGCTGGACTATTTACTATTATCGCGCTGACTGTTTCATCAATGATTGGCTCAGGATTATTTTTTGGTGCAAGCATTGCTGCAAGTTATGCTGGGCCTGCGTCACTTATTGCATGGATTATTCTTGGCATTATGACTGTCTACGTCGGCATGTGTTTCGGGGAGCTTGTTGCAATGTTTCCAAAAGCAGGAGGAGTGTATGAATTCACAAAACAAAGCTACGGACAATTTTCTTCTTTTCTTATTGGTTGGATATCATGGATTACTGGCAACATTGCTGCAGCAGTACTGCTTATCGCTGCACTGGATTATATTGTCAGCACATTTCCAGCAGTGTTCCCTGAAGTGCATGCACATCTAATTAAAATGATTATTGGCATTGCAATTATTATTTTGTTGAACTACATTACATTCCGGGGTGTTGAAGCAAGTGGAGTTCTTCTTGGTGTTTTTTCTGGCGCTGCTGTTGTCATAGTGCTTCTCATTATTTTTCGCGGGATTTTTGATGTCCAACTCAGCAACTTTACGCCGTTCATGCCATATTCTCCTATGTACATTTTTGTTGCATTCTTTTTTATTGTGGAAACTTTTTTTGGATGGGATGGTGCAACATATCTTGCTGAAGAAACTGAGAACCCTGAAAAAATTATCCCAAAAGTACTTGTCTACACTTGCATCGGCATTACAATTATTGGATTTTTGATGGCATTTGTACTTCTTGGAATAATTCCATGGGAGAAACTTATTCTTTCCACATCACCTGCTGCTGATGCTGCAACTGTTCTTTTTGGTGATTATGGTGCACCAATTGTTGGCATTGGTGTTTTTCTGGCACTGACAGCAGCAACTGCAAGCATTGTTGTTACTTCACCACGTTTGCTTCTTGCACTTGCAAGAGATAAATTGTTTATTGATTCAATGGCAGATATTCATCCACGCTTTGGCACCCCGCACAAAGCAATTATTTTTCAAACTATTGTTTCCATAATTGTTCTTTTTATAGGATTTGGTGAATACACTGTTATGCTTTCTCTTGAAGTGCCGCTTGCATTATTTTTGTACATTGCCTGCATTTGCTGTGTTCCTGTACTTCGCTATAAAATGCCTGACTTTCCGCGGAAGTACAAAATTCCTTTTGGAATAGTTGGTCCTATTATTATTTCTGTCCTTTACTTGAGTGTTATTGGTGTTTGGCTCTTTAATGATCCTACAGCAGTTCATATACTATTTATTGGATTCGCACTCATAGCATTTGCAATTCCCATTTATCTTCTGCTGACTTTTTATTATAATCCTGATGCAATTATTCCAGCAATTAATCAAATATCTTTATTGACATACTGGTTGGAGGATTTTTTGCTGCCGCGAAGCATCAGAAAACAGGTTCTTGCACTGTTTGATGAGTATGAAGGAAAAAATATTCTTGAGTTTGGTTCTGGTGTTGGCACAATGACAATGCATCTTGCAGAATTAGTAAAACCAGGAGGACATATTTATGCTGTTGATTTGAGTAAAGGCAACATTAAAATTATTGACAGGCGTTCTGCAAAAAAGGGGCATACGCATGTTCATACTATCCATGATGAACATCAAATCAATCGTGTGCATCCTGATGTGCCAAAGATTGACATGATTTTTTCTTTTGGAGTGTTATCGTACATTCAGAACTTGAAAAAAGTGCTGAAAGAACTGCATATTCGCCTGCCTGAAGGAGGGAGTGTTTGTTTTATAGAATATGCGAATCTCTACAAGGTATTGCCAAACATTGGCTGGCTTTCTCATCCTGAAAGAGTCAAAGATATTTTCAAAGAGAATGGTTTTTCTGTAACAGTGCAGACATACAAAGGACTGCTCTGGGATTATGTGGTGATTTATGGGATTAAAAGCAAAGAAGGTGTGCCGTATATTTAGTAAAGAGGACTTTTTTGCAAAAATGAGAAAAAAGAAAGATGATCTACTTTTAAAAATTCTATCAGAGGCATTATGTTTTCTTTTTTTAATGATGTTGATATTATCACTGAGTTGAATCCTTTATGTTTTTTGTTGAAATCTTCCAATCCTTTACGTTCTCTTTCATGTATTTTATCAGTAGCTGTAACATTAATTGCTATTTTTTCTATAATGAAATCAACTTCAGAATGTAATTCACCCCAGTAGCTTATTTCTTTATACTTTCCGGCAAGTTTAATGAGAACTGCGTTTTCAAACATTTGTCCTCTGTTCTCTGAATATTTGGTATTTACTATATTTACAAATCCATGGTCTAAGCAATATAATTTTGGCAGTTTTGTAACATCATGCTTGATTTTTATAGAATAAGAAAAGTAGCTGACTTCAAATAATAAGTACGCATCGATCATATAATTAATATAAGTTTGCAGTGTGTCCTTTGCTATCCCAAACACATTTGATAATTTATTTATGCTTATTTTTGCACCAGATGCTGAAATAAGATATCTCACTACATTTATGATTTGTTTTGTATTTCTTACAGTGTACCTGTCAATTATGTCTTTATGTATTATATCTTCAAAATACTGCTGCAAAAGATATTCTTTCTTTTCTTCAGATTTTTCAAGAACAACTTCAGGGAACCCACCATATTTCAGGTATTTTTCTAAACTCCCATCTTTGGTAAAATAAATATATTCATTAAAAGATAAAGGCATTATCGTAAATGACAAATTTCTTCCTGTTAATAGCGTAGATAATTCTTTTGACAGCAGAGAAGCTGAAGATCCAGAGATTATAAACTTTATATTTTCGTTAATGTCATATTTGGTTCTCAGCCACATCTCCCAAGAAGGCACTTTTTGAACTTCATCTATGAAGAAATATGTCTTTTTCTTATTTTTTGAATATTTTTTATATGCTTCAAACACTTCATCAAAGAGCCTGATAGTAAGATTATCAGCAAAACCATAATCTTCCAGATTAAGGTACAATATCTGTTTTTTGCTTACTCCATTTTTTATCAGCTCAGAAATTAACTGCTTTATGATTGTTGATTTTCCAGATCTTCTTATGCCTTTTAAAACAATAACTTCTTTGCGTTCAAAATAAGGCAGTATTCTTTTTATGTACACTTCTCTTTTTATTCCAGAATCTATTTCTTTTTCCCAAAAATTCCATTTCTTTAATATCTCAATAATAGCATTCATAAAAAAAAAGAAATCCTTGCTTATTTATAAAGGTTTCCAATATACTGGAAACCTTTATAAACTTGATGAAGCTACTTCACCCTGACAACTTCCAAATTTCTGGGAGAAACTGTTTCAATTCTGTACTGTTTGTGAATAGAAGATGCAAAATCAAGACATCTGCTGCTTTCTCCATGATTCACAATTATCTTCTTTGGCCTTGGCATGCAACGATATAAGAAACTCATCAATTCTTTTCTGCTGCTGTGACCAGACAATCCTTCAATAGTTTCTATTTCCATATTTATCTTCACAAGCTCTGGCTTACTGCTTGCACCGTAATCAAACACAATCTCCCTCTCACCATGCTGAATACGCCTTCCTAAACTTCCTTCTCCCTGATAAGAAGTAAAGACAAGACTGTTTCTTTCAGAAGGAGCAAAGAATTTCAAATACTGCACGCTGGGCCCACCTACCAACATGCCAGATGTTGCAAGAACAACACATGGTCCTGTTTCTTCCATCACCTGCTGCCGTTCTTTGCCGCTTCCTATATGCTTAAACATTGGTGCTAAAAAAGGATTATGATCTTTATGAAAAATAAGTTTGCGGACATTTGTATTCAAAAACTCTGGATATGCAGAATGAATTGCAGTGACATCCCATACCATGCCATCAATATAAACAGGAACTTCTGCTAAACGACCTGTTCTAAAGAGTTCTTCCAACACAAGCAAAACTTCTTGCGCTCTGCCAACTCCAAGAACAGGCAACAAAACCCTGCCTCTTCTCTCTAATGTTTTTGTAATAATACTAATAAACTGATTTTCACATTCAAAATGTGTTGGATAATTGTTGTCTTTGCCTCCATACGTACTCTCAATAATCATAGATTCCAACCTTGGAAACTGAGTAACTGCAGGATCCAACAATGTTGTCCTGCCAAATTTCATATCACCTGTGTAGAGCATATTATGCAATCCATTGCCAATATGCAAATGAATCATTGCACTTCCAATAATATGGCCTGCATTATACAAAGTAATTCTTACGTCAGGAGTAATGTCAGAAACTTCATCATAATCTACACAAATGGTATGCTTCAGTGTTTCTTTGACATCATCACTGCTATACAATGGCTCTTTGCCGTCCATGCGTGCAATTTTAATCATATCCAACTGCAGCAATGCCATGATATCTCTTGTTGGCGCTGTACAATATGTTGGTCCCCGATATCCAAATTTGTAAAGATATGGCAGGAATCCGCAGTGATCCAAATGACTGTGTGAGATAATAACTGCATCCAAATCATTAATGTTAAACTCAGGCGCTTCAAAATAAGGATATTCTGCTCCTGTTACTCCAGCAGGATCAATTCCGCAATCCAACATAATTCGTGATTCAGGTGTTTGCAACAAAAAGCAGCTTCTTCCTACCTGTCGCCCTGCACCAAGCACGCTTAAGCGAACCCATTCTTGTTTTTTTCCACGCTGCCAGCCATCATAAATTCGATGGCCAATTTTGTCCAGAAATTTTCTTCTGTAATCGCTATGCTGATAAAGGACAAGACGAATATTTTCAATCAACTGGCAGCGAATAGGCGGGCTCCGCCGCACAATCGGCACCCAGAAAGTTCTTTTTTTAATTTCGTACAGTGTTGCTCCCTGCTTGCCAATTGCAATTCCTGGTTTTTCTGCTTCAATAATAACCCGTGAACGCTGCGGATCAAAAATAATCTGCTGTAATCCTGCCTCTTCTGGAATTAAAGATCGTATTTCCTTTTCTGCTATTTCCAGATCTGCTGTCAATGAAGGATCAGGCCGCAGCTCTACTCTTTTTTTAATTAAGTCAACTGCTTCCTTGATGCATGTTCCTGGCTCTAAAACAAAATCTTTTTTTTTTGAGTAGAGAACAATGTTTGCTCCTTCAAAACATGCGTCACTGATTTTTTCTTCAGGAACAACTTTCATGATTTCTTTAATAATTTTAGTCATAAATTAAATCCACACATTCACTTTGTTCATGGTGGATTTAAAACACCTCTGAGTTTTTTAAGAACACTTTATTAATATCTCTTTTATTTATGTTTTAAATATCCCTCAATATCCTGATCAAAAACTTTTTTCACACCATCTTTTGTAACTGTTACAATCATTGCACCGTTGCCAGACGCAATATCACGCTGCATTGCTGCATTCAACGCCTTAATTGCAAGATCAACACCGTCCACAGTACTTAAATTTTTGTTGTACAATGTTTCCAAAACACCAAATGCCATAACACTGCCACTGCCTGAAGAGATGTAATCTTCAATCAGCGAAAGAGAACCATCAGGATAAATATCATAAATATAATTTCCGGTTTCATCATTGCCTCCAACAATGAAATGTGATATGCCTGGAATCATGGACATTCTACGAATATTCCCATATACCATATTTGCAAGCAGGTTTGCAGCTTCTTTCACTGTATTTTCTCTTCCTGAACGAATCTTTTTAAGCTGGAGTTCTGCTTTGATAAGTTTTGTAAGCAGTTGTGCATCACTTACTGTTCCAGCCATTGTAATAACCATTTTATCACTAATTTGCTGGATCTTTTCTGTGCGCTTGTTTGCAATCATATATCCTGCAGTTGCACGCTTATCTGCTGCAAGCACAAGGCCATCTTTGCATACCATTGCCAATGTTGTTGTTCCTGTACTTAATATTGCATGTTCTGGCTGACTCGGCATTTCGTTCTTCATACAAAATCTCCTCTTGTTTTATAACTATACATCATAAAAAACCTCTGAGAACCTCTATCTCTATTCATTGTTGAAACTTATATGAGTATATAAATGTTTTGAAAATTTTGCTTTGTCTCTTAAAAGTAATAAAAATATTTATAAATAATTACATTCTCCAAAGAGAAACAATGAGACAAGTACGATTTGCAGTTTTTGGGGACATTCATGGAAAACA
>JAHFMP010000049.1 GCA_023267795.1 Candidatus Woesearchaeota archaeon
CCAGATTCTTTTGCTTTCTTAAACATTTCTTCACTTGTGGTGTCTATTCGTCCTCGAAAGCTCCATTTTATCTTATATCCTCTTTCCAAAATACCATTGCTGAAATCCAATGCCCGCTGTGCTGTAATATTGAATGTGTCGTCATAAAACATAAACTCTGTTATGTCATTGTTCATATAATATTTAATTTCATCCAGCATACTTTTTACTGAACGCATTCTATAGCCACTGTTTGCACTCTGGCAGAATTTACATTGATACGGACACCCTCGAGAACCTATAATAATTGCGATAGGATTACTGTTTCCCAATGCACTGTGATACTTCATATAATCAATAAGACTTGCATCTGGGAAAGGAAGAGCATCAAGGTCTTTCACTTGATTTTGTGGGCCGGTAGTTATTACTTGCCCATCTTTTTTGTACATAATTCCCTTAATGGCGTCGCAGTCGATGTTCTTTTCTATTGCAATCACAAGTTCTGGGAATACATATTCTGCATCCCCTAAAAAAACATAATCAATCTCCTTATGATCTATTGTTTCTTGTGCAAAGTATTTTGTATGAGGACCTCCTACGCAGATTTTTGCATGAGGCAATGCTTTTTTTACTGTGCGGATCGTTTCCATGCAATCATAAAAAGCTACAGTGAATGCAGTTACTCCAACAATATCTGCATTATAATCTTTTGCTTCCTGCGCAATTGTTTCATAACCCATTCTCTCTATGTCTGCATCTAGTATTTTTACTTCATGACTGGTGCGCTGTTTAATAACAGTGGCGAGATACATCAAATTGACAGGTGGGAAAAAATTGACAGTACTCATAGAAAAAGAGCTTTCATGCGTTTTCATGGCATGCATTGTTGGCGGATTTATCAATAAAATTTTCATATTGCCTCTTAGATTGGCTTCTCTTTATATGTTTTTTTTGAATTTTCTTCCTGAAAAAGATACATCTCCTCAATTGCCTGCTGTATTGGCACCTTTGGCTCCCATACCAATTCTTTTTTTGCTTTATTATTATCAAAAAATCTTTTTTTGAAGAGGTTTGCAACCACATACGGAGTAATAATTTTAGAAGATATTTTTGCCTTTTTGAGTGCAAAACAAACAGGAATATACAAAAAAAAAGGCACTTTGAAGAAAATACCTTTTCGCTTTTTTATTACTTTATGGATAATTTCAAAAAGGTGCTGAAAAGAAATATTCTCATTCGTGAGAAGATATCTTTGTCCTGATTTTCCATTTTCCATTGCGAGGATAATTCCTTCAACAACGTCCTGCACAGCAACAACTGCACATAAACCTGGTGGCGCAAAATGGATGGGATACTTTTTTATGATTTGGAGTAATGACCCTGAATTTCCCCATATATCCCCTGCACCATATACTGTAGAAGGATTGACAATAACAGCACTTCCTCCATTTTTGACATAGCGAAGAACATTTTGTTCTGCAATATATTTTGCATGTGAATAAGAATTTGTTTCTTTGAAAACAAAGCACGCATCTTCGTTAAGCACATTATTTTCTTTGGTTGGAGCACCAACTGTTGCCGCTGAACTGACAAAAACGATTTTTCGCACATTATTTTTTTCTGCTGCTTTCAAAATGTTATTTGTTCCTACAACGTTCAATTCATAGATACTTCTTCGTTGCTCTTCATTAAAAGAAATCAGTGCTGCAAGATGAATAATAACATCACATTCTTTTGTTTCCTTCTCTAAAAGTTTATAATCAAGAATATCACCATCAACTCTTTTTATAGGAAGATGCTCCAAAAATGGATGGTTCGATCCTTTTCGTACTAAAGCACGAATAGTATAACCATCCATAGATAGTTTCTTTACTAAATTTGCTCCTATGAACCCTGTTGCTCCTGTTACAAATACGGTTTTTGTCATTGCTTCTTTGGTATATTATTATTAATAATTAATAATCTAAATATTTTTTTAGAACAAAGATTTCTGGTGTAAAAAAGTAAAAATTGTGTCGTATTCTTAATCTCACTATTTTAGTATATAAGTCTAACATTTTTTTTATAAAGTAATGTGGACGGCTATATTCAATGCTTGTTTTTCCATCAGCAAAATAAGTTAAATAAGAAAGTTTTTCAATGAATTCTGTTGTTTCTCTATCGAGCCATGGTGTGCTGACTTTATTCCAATGAGTTTCGGCATACTCTTCTAATGTTTGTAATGGTTTATAACCATACTTAATTGATTCATCGAATAAAGGATTGCCTGGATAAGGCATATATATCTGTACTCCTGTTGTATGTGCGTTAGGATTTTCGTCCACTAATCTGGCCATCAGTTTTAGAGTTTGTAACATTTCTTCTTTTGTTTCAGTAGGAAAGCCGATCATGAAGCTGTATCGTGGGGTTATTCCTGCTTCTTTTAATTTTCTGTTCGCAACCAAAATTTGTTCTACTGTTATGTCTTTTTTAGTGTACTCAAGCACTCTGTTTGAGCCTGATTCCACCCCTAAATATAATTCTACAAATCCTGCTTCTCTGATCAATTTTAAGACATCCATAGGATAATGATAAACATAATCTATTCTGCATGTTGCCATGAATTTGACATTAATTTTCTCTTTTATTAAAAGTTCACAAATCTTTTTTGCTCTTCCCAAATAATTAAAAAAATTATCCTCTACAATTTTAATGGTATTGATTCCATGTTCGTTGACAAGATATTTTATGTGCTCTATAACCAATTCTGGACTTACTGCACGGTAAGACTGCTCGTGCAGACCAGTCAAATAACAGAATGTACATCGGTGCGTACAACCTCGACTCGTTACCATCAGGAAGTCTCTTCCTTCTATTAAATCTCTTCCCCCTGTTGCCTGAGAACATATATAATCCTCTATATTAACAAGTTCATATGCAGGCATTGGAAATTTATTAACATCTACCTTTTCACTTTTTTTTGTCATTACAATTTCACTGTTTTGTTTAAATACAAGATTGTCGACGCAGTGTAAATCACCTTCATTTTGCAGCGTCTTTGCTAAGTTGACAAATGTTAATTCTCCATCGTCTATAACCAAGCAATCTACTAAAGGGTGCACGATTGTTGTTTGTGGACTAAGACTTGGGTGAGGTCCACCCCAAACAATTGGTATTGTAGCGTCGTGACTTTTTATGATATTAGATATTTCTGTTGCATATTTGATTTGCTTGCCTGCTATGACGCCAATTCCAACACAAAGAATATCATCTGTTTGCAACTCTGCTTCTAATTTTTCTTTCCACTCTTGAGTTATTCTTTGATCTATAAAAATTACCTCAAATTTTTCGTGCAACATCGCTTTAGCAACGTAGAGAAGAGCCAGTGGAATGCGTATTGTTGAGTGTTTGATATCAAGTCCTGTTTTTGGTTGAATTAAAATTATTTTATGTTTATCGCGTCTATTTATGTGATGGTCAAGCGCAGATTTTTCAATAATTTCCATAATACCTTGTGTATATTCTAACTTGTTTATTAATTTTTTGGCATCTTGTATCTTTAGAGAACTTTGCTCTTTATTGTGGATTGAATCACAATATTTCAACAATATCAATCCACAATATACCAAAAAAGTTGACCTTGAATAATAAATTTCAACTTTTTTTAGTATATGCAAAATTCTCTTTAGAGAACTTTGCGGTTACTTTCAGAAGTATATAACTTCCGATGCCTGTTACACAATAACAAACCAAAGAAATGACATGCAGTACAAAGATAGCACTAATTGCCTGTGCTGCAGGAATGCCATATGCCACAAGCACAAGTGACCATACTGCTTCGACATTGCCAAAACCTGCTATACCTTGAATAGGAATAAAAGATAAGAGGGAAATAAGGGATGGAAGCAATATCATATCCCAATAAGTAATTTCAAAGCCAAATGCATATAAGAAAAAAGAGAAAAAAATATAATAAGATACAATGACTCCTAATGAATAAAGCAAGCCAAGTGCTATCTTTTCTCTTGTCATGATTGCTTTGAATGCTATAAAAAGTCTAAGTATTTTTTCTATGAACATCAATTGTATGCTCTTTGCCTTCTTTGTCTCTTTTTGCAATTCTAAAAACTTTATTATTGGATTATAAAAGAAAAGACATATAACAAATGCAATGAACATTCCTAATAAGAGAAAAATAAAATAAAGTTTCATTGCAATCAAAGAAGTACTTGTAAAGCGTGTAAAGGCCATACTAAGAAGAAAAAAAGCAATTAGCATGATGCCATCAAATAATCGTGCCACTGTCAAAGCACTCACTGACTCTGATAGTGGAATATCCCCTTCTTTCTTTGTCAAATAAAAAAAACTGAGCTCCCCTAATTTCATGGGCAAAAGCTGCACTAACATATTATGGATATTTGTGATCAGAAACATTTTATAAAAAGAAAGTTTGTTGTGCGTGAACATTCTGATTCTCAATGTTCTAAAAAAATAATGAATGAGTGGCAATAAAAATGCGCCAAAAAACACAGGAACAGTCACTTTTTCAAAAGCAAGGTGCAGATCCTCGATGCCTATGTTTCTCATTAGGAAGTACAGCAGAATAATGGTAATTACAGCTCCCACTATTAATTTAGTTGCAATCTTTATTTTCTCCTGCATATTGCAAAGAAGAACGAAAAATACTTTATAAATTTCACTATTTTTCTCTCGTAATGCTTATAAACACACCAAGAATATCCTAAGCTTATGGCTCTTAGTGATATGAAAAAATATTCCAACAAACAGCTTGGGTTGTTTTTCATTGCTGCCGGAATAGTTTTAGGAACCATTCTTTTTTGGTTTAGTGTTACACCCATGGTCATTTTCTTTATTATAATCCTACTTCTTTGTTTCACTTACATAAAGTATCTTTGGTTTTGGTTTATTCTTTTTTTAGGATCGTTGCCATTCAATAGTTTTCTTGCAATTGATATAGGTGTACCACTTCGGTTAAGTTATCTTCTCTTTATGGTTGTACTTTTGTCAATTATGCATACAATATATCAAAGTGTAATTTCAGGAGAACAAGAGAGAAAAGATATATTTGAACGGTTTAAAACACCATTTGACAGAGAAATCCTTTTTGTACTTCTCATCATAGTATTCTCAATATTTCAATCACAATATATTCTTTCTAACTCACCTGTGACAGGAGATACAATGTTTAATTATCCCTGGATAAAGAGTATTACAAAGTTTTTATTACTTGGTTTACTTTTCACTATATTCTATTGTACAGTGTTTATTGTAAACACGAAAGAAAAGCTAAGAAGAATTTTATTCTGGTGTGCTCTATTCGTTTTTATTTATTCTGTTTATGGCATTGTGAGCTATCTTTTCTTTTTAGGAGGAGTGCATGTAAGTTTTTTTGGATTTGAAAGTATTATTCAGCATGATCCTTCAGCAGATCTTCCAAGAATCAGGTCAGTTGCAGAAGAGCCACTATTCTTTGGATTTTATGTTATAACATCTATACTTACTATTATTACTTTGTGGTTTTATCAATTCATGAAATGGAAAACAGATATTTTTTCATATAATTTATTTTTTCAAATTGTAATTATTATTGTTGCATTGTATCTTAGTTTTTCGAGAAGTGCGTGGCTTGGTTTTTTGTTTGGAGGAGCATGGTTACTATTATTTTGTCTTGGAAAGCTGGGGAAAGAAAAAACTATTCATGCTTTGTCTGTTGCTTACAATTATTTGTTATTCAGGTATAATTATCTGTTAAAGTTGCAAAGACCAAAGAGGGTTGCATTTTTTTGTCTGCTAATAGTACTAGGAATAGGATTGTATTACATTATATCAACGTATATAATAACACCGCTTGTTATTGAACAGGTTACAGATACGTTTAACCCCGGCGGCAGCAAATTTTGGTCAACAAAAACAAGACTGATAACATATGAGCAGGCAGTTAATGCATTCTTACAACATCCTATTTTAGGAATAGGATATGAAAATTTTAATTTTTATTCAGGAAACAAATATTATGACCGTCTTGTGAACTATAACTTCAATTGGACAGAGGTAAACAATTATCCTTTAAAGGTACTTGCAGAGTTAGGGATTATTGGATTTATCTGTGTAGCATTTCTCTACATAAAAATTATTGTGATAACACTAAAAAGTATTAAAGAAACAACAGATCTCTTTTTACAGGCTGTTCTCGTTGGTTGCTTTGCAACATTAATTGCAATAAGCGTCATTCTTCTCTTTTCTTCTTCAATAATCATGCCTTATTTATGGGTTTTGGCAGGAATTCATGTTGCCACGATAAAATTAAATGTATCTCGAAAAAATGAGAAAGAAATAGGTATTCAAAAATGAACATCGCAATTAATACACTTGCATTGTATAAAATAAAAGCAGGTATGGGAAATTACATTTTTCATCTTGTAAAAGAAGTAATTTCAGCAGATACTTCACAAAAAAATAAGTATTTTATTTATGTTTCAAATAAAAACAGAGAGTACTTTAAGGAACTTTCTGTTAAGGAAAATATTCGCCTAATATCTGTTCCGAATATATTTTTGAGTTATTATGGAAAATTATTTTTTGAGCAGTGCATCATTCCTTTTGATCTGATGAAAAAGCGTATTGAAATATATCATGCTCCGGGGTTTGCGTTGCCGCTTATATCTATTTCAAAAGGAGTCAAATATGTTGTAACAATAGCTGATATGACTTTTTTCTCTCATAGTCAGTATCATCTTGCAGTCAAAAAAACATATTTTCGATGGATGATTCCAAGAAGCATAAAAAAAGCTGATGCAGTAATTGCAATATCTGAAAGTACAAAACAGGATATTTGTAAATATATTCCTGAAGCAGCAGGAAAACCCTGGAGGCTTTATTTAGGTGTTGACAAGAGTTTTACGGAACAAAGAAAAAATACGAAGAAAAAAGATAGCAAACCAAAA
>JAHFMP010000050.1 GCA_023267795.1 Candidatus Woesearchaeota archaeon
CAACATCAATGCGAATGACAACATCAACAACAACAGGCGGGCTCGCGAATGGACTATTCTTGCAGGGACTCTTTTCAATAAAAGGTGTAATTTCTGAAAACCTACAAAAATATATGGAAATCATTCTGTACATTTGAAACTCTTCAAAATGCGTATGAGAAAGCAAGAAAGCATAAGTCTGCAAATCCTTCTGTGAAGAAGTTTGATGCACACTGGAGATTAGAGCTGTGTATACTTCTGCGAGAACTTCGAACACAAACGTATAAACCACTTAAGATGAAAACATTTGTGCTCAGAGATCCAAAGACAAGAGTTATTTCTATCAGTGATTTTCGTGATCGTGTGGTGCATCATGCGATTGTGAATGTGTTGCAGCCGATTTATGAACCGCGCTTTATTTATGACAGCTATGCAAGCAGAAAGGGAAAAGGAACACTTGCTGCGCTAAAACGTTTTGATAGTTTCAAACAAAAAGTAACAAAAAATGGAAAATTATTTTCAAACGCAAAAAATAATAATGATGTTCAGGGATTTGTCCTCAAAGCAGATATTAAAAAATATTTTCAATCAGTGAATCATGACATTTTGATTTCCATCATCAGAAAACAGGTGAAAGATGAGAAATTTCTTTGGCTGATTACACTCATTCTTGATAATTACAAATATGATCATCAGCGAGAAGGAATGCCATTGGGAAACTGGACAAGTCAGTTTTTTGCAAATGTGTATCTCAATGAGCTTGACCAGTTTGTAAAACACACATTGAAAGCAAAATACTATATCCGCTATGTTGATGACTTTGTCATACTGCATTCCTCTGAAGCAAAGTTGCATGAGTACCATCAAAAAATTGAGTATTTTTTAACAACTATGAAACTAGAGTTGAATCAAAACAAAACAGGCATTATCCAAGTGAAAAGAGGAGTAAGCTTTCTGGGTTATAGAGTTTTTTATCATTATAAATTATTGAGGAAGAAGAATATATGGAAAATAAAAAATACAATCAGAAACAGTATTGAAGAGTATAAGAAAGGACAAATGGATTCAGGCACTGTCTTACAAATACTCGAATCTTGGTCGTCGTATGCAATGCACGCAGACACATACAACTTTCGTCAGACATTCTCAAAAAGAATAAAAGAAGAATTGCTTTAATATTCAAGTACTTTTTTTATTTTCACTGCAATTTTATATTTTTTAAAATGAGTATGGATGACAGTACTGTGCTCTAAAGGAACAAGAATAGAGCCTTTTCCGAGTCTTTCACCGTGATGTTTTCCAAGCAAACCTTGGTAAAACTTTCCATTCTGTTTATAGCCAAAGAGTTGCTTGTTAAAGAGTACTCGCTTCGTATTTGGGGTAATATTCTCCCAAATAAAAAAGACAGTATGTCTCCCTTCTTTTATCAATGGCATGAATTTGCCATAAAGCACAATCCCATTAGCAATGATGCTTGGTCTCAATTCTTTCCATTGCTCTAAAATCCCTGTGTGGAGTTTTATTTGATTTGTAACACCAAGCAATTTCCAATAGTGTTTATATTTCGTTGAAGAGTAAAAAGTATGAAGAATAGTAGCATGCTCTTTTTCTAAAGCTGCTGTTTGAGTAACAACATCAATAAAGATATCAATATCACTTGTTTTATCGTCTTCACCGCGAGCAACAGAACCAAAGAGAATAACATTCTTTATTTCTTGTCTTTTTTTTACTTTTTGGAGCAAAAAAGAAGCAAAATCAATGGCATAAGGAAGAAGTTTAGAGTTCATCAACACCAGCCTCCTTGCATTTTTGTTTTAATAATTGAAATGTTTCAATGACTTCCTTAAGTACTTCAATTTTTTGAGGTTTTCCATAACAAAGAATATTTCTTTTTTCTTCTATCTTAAAAATAAGATCAAAAAATTCTTTCTTTTCTGGAAAATCAAAAGGCAGTTTTTCTTCAAGCTTATTCTTTGACCGAAACCATTGATGTTTAATAATGGTTCCTTGTTCAAGGAGATTTCTTTTATGAAGAAGCATTTCTAATAAGTCAACAGCAGCCGCAGATGTAGTAAAACCAATAGTTCGCTGTCTTTCAAGAAGACCTTTCTCTATACATTCATCAAGAACCTCACTAGATTCTTTAATATTTCGCAGGTGGACATCTAATTTCATAGTTTCACTTGAAACCATATAAAGGTTTCATTTGCAACTTTGGAAAAGAGAAAGAATATATAAATTTTTCGTTTCACTTGAAACTATACTAATGTTTCAGATGAAACAAAATCAAACAAAACTATTCAGCTTATTACTAAAGAGAATTTTACATAAATAGCAAAGTTCTCTAAACCTTACACGTCACACATTTCTTCAACACACGTTCTTTTGCAATTGCTTCTGCAACAAGTCTAGGCATTTTCTTTTCTTTCTCTGCACTGGTCAAGACTTCTTCTGTATTCTTCGTAATATTTTCTTCCACTACTTTGAACATGTAGTCTTTGTCTTTGCCAATATATTCTGCCCATGAAGAAATGACGCCTCCAGCATTTGCAACAAAATCAGGGACAACAAGAACACCACGTTCATGTAGATTTTGTTCGCATGCAGCACTCATTGGAATGTTGCTTCCTTCAATGATGAACTGCGCTTTGATTTTTGGAAGATCTTTTTCGCTGATAAGATAAGGAATTGCTGCAGTGACTAACACATCACAGTCAACAGCTATGATATCTTCTGTTTTGGAAATTATCCCTTCACCATATTGTGTAATTGTTTTCTTTTGTTCTTTTGTTTGTACTAATTTATGAAAATCAAACCCTTTTTGATTGACAATAGTTCCTTTACTGTCAGAAACAGCAACAACTTTGCCTCCAGCTTCTGTAACATATTTTGCAACAAACCAGCCAACATTCCCAAAACCCTCAATTGCTACACGGATATTTTTGATATCTTTCTTTTTGTGTTTCAGTGCAATTTTTAATGCTTGAAAAACGCCAAAGCCAGTGCTTCCTAATTCATGAGGAATTCCTCCAATTGTTTTTGGTTTTCCTGTGCAGGATTGCAGTGATCCATTTGCTCTTGCAAAAACTTCCATCTCATGCTCTGCCATATTCATATCAGGGCCAGCAACATAGAGAGAAGGACATATTGGTTTCAAGGCAGCTGCAAATGCTGTAACCAATTCATCTTTCTTTTGTTGTGATATTGTTCTATCATCAGCAATGATTCCTGCTTTTGCACCGCCGAACGGAAGATTTGCAAGTGCATTTTTCCAAGTCATTGCACGTGCAAGTTGAGAAACTTCTGTGAGACTCACTGTTGGAGTCATTCTAATCCCGCCTTTTCCTGGACCAAGTGCAGTATTGTCTATCACAACAAATCCATGCATTCCTATTTTTGGGTTATACACTTCAAAAATTTTTTCAGGACCAAAACTATCAAACTTAATCATACGTATTCTCCTGATAGTGTTTATTGACAATAAAAAATAAAATAAATTTATCCAAAGCTTTGTCCAGCAATCATGAAGCGAAACAACTCCTCATTTGTTGTTTTGTCTGTGAAATAGAATATTCCTTCTTCATTTGCTTCAATAGTAAGAGTTACTGTTTCTCCTCTGTTTACTGTTTGATCAACAAGAAGATCCTCATTGTAAATTTCTGTTGCTTTTAATCGTTCACTGTATACTTGTAACGTTACTAAATCGCCTAAATCAACAACAACTGTGGAAGGCTCTGCTCCTCCTGTTCCTAATAATGTGACTTCTTCATCATACGTTCCTGTCTGGACAAACGCATTTTCTCCTGCATTCACATCTATTGTTCCTGTTATTTCTGCACCTGTTTCCTGACTTGCTCCAACTCCTGCTGTTTCACTGCTACTGGAAGTTTCTGTTGTTCCTGCAAGTTCAGTTGTTTGACCTGTGCTGCTTTTTTCTCTGCATCCACTCACACCAAGAATGAGTGCAGCTATCACAATCATTACAAATAGTAGTTTTTTCATTTTTTCATCCTCCTTTTTTACAGCCGTAATAATTCCCTTACTTTTTCCTGAAGTTCAATAGGGCTGAATGGCTTTGTAATATAGGCAATTGCTCCTTTGTCAATGCCTGTCAAAATATCATGATCTTCTTTTTTTGCAGAGATTATGGCAATAATAATATCTTTTGTTTCCGGATTCTGTCGCAGGCGTCTGCACACCTCATATCCGTCAAGACCTGGCATCATGACATCCAGCAAAAGAAGATCTGGCTTTTTTTTGCTAACAATTTTGAGAACTTCTTTGCCGTCATTTGCTTCCAGGAGATCATACTCTTCTTCTCCTAAACTGAGTTTAATAAGATCCACAATGTGCGGTTCATCATCAGCGATTAAAATGATTTTTTTCTTCATTCAAAATTTCTGGAGAAGTTGAATTTATATAGTTTGTTAATATTATTTTTTCTCTTCTATAATTTCAGCATCAACAATGTTTTCTACAGATTTATTTTTTTCTACAGATTTATTTTCTACAACGGCTTTTTCCTTTTTTTCTTCTTTCTTTTCTGCCTTCTTTTTTTCTTCCTTGCCGATCTTTATGGGCTTGCCAAAAAGTTCTGCATATACAGCTCCTTCAGAAACCATGACTGCGTTGACTTTGACATGGTGTGGAGGATTTTTCATGCCACGCATCCAGAGAAATTCGTTGAGATATTTCCCTACATTGATATTGTCAGATTTCATGTGCTTGACAAGAAACTCTCTAAGTGCTCTGCTTGCCTTTTCAGTGCGCCTGTAGCGTGGTACTTTAAGAAATTCTCGCCGTAACGGAATAGTATATGTTCTTTCAATAGCATCTACCATTGTTAGTTTCCTTTGTTTTTTTAAAATTCTCCACCAGCACAACGCGAATGCAAGAATTTTATTTTATGCTTTTAACTTTACTCGTCTCCAATTTCTTTTCACAGCAGTCAGTCTTCCTGGATGCACTCGTCTTCCTTTGCCATATTTTTTTGGAACAGCCCAAAAAGGAGCCCATCTTGTTTGCCTACCTGCTTTTGCAAGACGCAATTTTCTGCTGAGATGTGTATAGCGTGCCATAATAAAAAATTCTGTACTCACTTAGTTGTTAGTTGATGCAGAATTTTTTCCTCCTTCATTTCTGATCTTCTTTTTTTTCGCTTTTAAGATTCTTTGCTGCTTTATCCAAAAACGAAAGCCCTTGTGGGGTAATAATCCTTCCTTTTTTGATGCCTTTATCTTTATATTTAACAAGCCCTGCTGTCTGGAGCTGTTGCAATGCTTTTCTGATTGCACTTCCTCCTGTTTTTCTGAATTCTGCTGGTTTATGACCTCTGCGTTTTCTGCTGCCGTAGATTGTTCTAAGCTTTTCTGTTCCGATAGGACTTCTCATTGCAATTTTTCTCAGCAATGCAGCTGTTCTGTAATACCACCAATCATGAGCACTTGGCGGTCTTGCAGTATTTGCTCCTGTTTTTGCAAATGCAGCCCACTCAGGTGCTTTTATTGCCCCTACTTTTTTAAGCTCTTCTGCAACTTTGTTTATCAATGGATTTGGTGCAATTTCCTGAAATTTTGCCATATTCTCTTGGCAAACAGATTTATTTATATATGTTTCGAATAAATTATTTATATGAAGAAGAAATTTCTTCTCTTATGGCAAAAATATTTTATGGGATTGCAGGAGAAGGCAATGGTCACGCAATTCGTTCAAAAACAATTATTGATGAGCTAAAAAAAACACATGAAGTTCATGTTTTCAGCCATGGTAAAGGATATGCATTTCTCAGACAATTCTTTCCTGTCCAAAGAATTTTTGGTTTTCATATGTATTACATAAATAATACAGTCAGCAGTGTTCTGACAGGAGTGGTTAATGGACTAAAATTTCCATTGATGTGTATTGCATCACTACGGTATCCCTTTATGTTCAACAAACTCAAACCAAATATGGTCATTACAGATTTTGAACCATTTATAATCTATTGGGCAAAATTTTTTGCTGTACAGTGCATAAGCATTGACAATCAGCATACTATTACCAATACTGCAATTGACAAAATCAAAAATCAATGGCTGACAGAATTATATTCAAAAATAGTGATTCACTCCTTTGTGCCAAATCCTGACAGTACATTGATCACAACATTCTTTCACGCTCCTATAATAAAGAAAAACACAATACTTGTTTCACCAATTATTAAGCCAGAAGTGCAGGCAATTAAAAAAAAGAAACAAACACAGAAAAACAGAAAAGAGAAAAAAAACATGAAACATATATTTGTCTATCAAACATCTCCAAGCTACAAAAGAATGATACCTGTCCTCAAAAAAATCAATAAACAATTTATCATTTACGGATTCAACAAAGAAGCAAAGGAACAAAATTTGATATTCAAAAAGTTCAACAAAGAAGAATATGTCGATGATCTTACAACAGCAGATGCGATTATTATTAATGGTGGTTTTACAACGCTTTCTGAAGCACTTTACTTGGAAAAACCAGTTTTTTCCATCCCAATAAAGCGGCAGTTTGAGCAAATAGTGAATGGGCATTATATTAATAAGCTGCATTATGGTACGGCAGTGAAAGAGATTACTGAAGAAAATTTTGGAAAATTTTTGAAAAATAAAGAAGAATATAGAAGAAACATAAAAAAAATAATATGGGATGAGAATAGGGAGTTGTTTGAAGAACTTTCTAAAATTCTTAATAAGGATATGAAGAATGTTGAGTTTATTCAAAAATAATATTACAAAAACAATATAAACAACCATCAATAAACAACCATAATGCGACTCATTTTTTTAGGACCACCTGGTGTTGGCAAAGGAACACAGGCACAGTTGTTGTGT
>JAHFMP010000051.1 GCA_023267795.1 Candidatus Woesearchaeota archaeon
GCCATATTTGAGCATAGTACCCAATAACTTTTCTCGCGCGTGGATGAACTTATTTTGTAGCGCCAAACTCAAGAATTCATTAATTTCTTTTGGCTTTGCAATACTTGCCATTGAAAATATATGATCTTCTGTGATTTTTTTTGAAATAGCAGCACAGCTTTGCAGGATGTTCTCTGCTCTACGGCAATCCCCTTCACTGGATACATACAGTGCTTCTTTTGCTTCCTTGGAAATTTCTATATTTTCTTCTTTTACAATTTTGTCAAATAGTTCAAACATCTGCTGCTTTTCCAATGGACGAAAACGAAATACAGTACATCTGCTTTGTATAGGATCGATGATTTTGCTAGAATAATTGGCACTTAATACAAATCGCGTCGTTTGTGTATAATTTTCCATTGTTCTTCGTAGAGCCTGCTGCGCTTCCTTTGTTAACGCATCGCATTCATCAAGAAAAATTATCTTAAATGGCACGTTTCCAATTGCACGTGTTCTTGCGAAGTCTTTTACTTTTGTTCGCACAACCTCTATACCTCTTTCGTCAGATGCGTTTAATTCCAGAAAATTTTCTCTCCACTGCTCACCAAATAATTCCCTTGCAATCACTAATGCTGTTGTTGATTTTCCAACACCTGCAGGACCTGCGAACATCAAATGTGGCATATTTTTCTGCTCAATAAATGCCTTTATTTTTGAAAGAATATCTAACTGACCTTTAATATCTTTAAATGATTTTGGGCGATATTTTTCAACCCACATTGCATGTTCCTGCCCCATATCATTTCGGCATGCTGGCAGTTTTATAAAACTTGTTTTTTTTATCATTCACTATAACACAGTTCGTCAGATGATGTCTTCTTCAGCAATCACTAAAAAGTCACCAATTGCAATCACTGCACTAAATGGAATAAGAATATTTCCCTCTTTATCTTTTTCTAATTCTAACTTTTCTGTATATGCAGTTGGATTCGCAAGAATAAGATGGATAAGCTCACCACTTCTTGTTTCGAAAATCATATCACCTACTTCGCCAAAGCGCTTTCCTGTCTTACTTACAACAGTCTTTCCAAGCAAATGTCGCGAAAATCTTTTTTCGTCTTCCATATAAAAATTTTCCTTTGGAAAATTTTTCACCTCACTACAGTGTTTTTCTTTTTCTTATAATTTTTGTATCTGAAGCATGACAAAAATATGGTACTTTTTACTATGTGCCAATGCTGACAAATACGTTTCATGATTTCTCCTTCTATATAAATGTTTCTAAAAATTGTTAGTGTTTAATCTTCGGTACCCATACAGAAATGTATGAAATTGAGTAAACGCAGTCTTTTTGGAAGCTTGATTTTTATTTCAGCTCTTTGAGCATGGGTTCTCCATTTTTTCTCTTTCTTTAGTTTTTTCTTGTCAAAAGGTTAGAGTATTTTCTCACCCAATTTAGAATTGTTACACGAGAAATGTCAGTTTCTCGATATTCACTAAGATGATCTTTAACATTTTTTAAAGACATTCCTTTTTTATAACTCGAGCACGCTTCGATAATTATTTCAGGTTTATTTTTCATTTTCCAAAATCCATCGTCTCAAGAATAACTTACAAGTACTTATTTATGTAGGTATCGTAGAATTTACAGTATCATGCTGAACGATGGAGATAAGCTTACTCAACTCATTTTTCGGATACAAATATGGAGCCATTGCAATCCCATCTACGCCTGCTCTCATAAATTCCTCAATCTGTTTCAAGGTAAACGTCCCTAACGCAATAACTGGCATTGTTAACAACTCTTTCATCTTTTTCATAGTCAATAAAGTTGCACGTGCAGATGCTTCAGGAGCACCTAAACATATATAATCTGCTCCTTGTTCCTCTGCACTTACTGCATCGCGCAATGTTGCAAATTGGATTCCAATATACTTTTCATCTCCTATTATTTTTCTTACGTGAGTCACTGAAAAATCTGGTTGCGTTAGATGGACACCATCTGCACCAACAAGTGCTGCAATATCAGGATAATCTTCAACAATAAATAGCACATTGTTTTTTTTGCACAATGCTGCAAGAATATATGCATTTTCCAATACCTGCCTTTTTCGTGATTTTTTGTCACTATAATGAATAACCTTTGCTCCTTCCTTAATAGCATTATTTACATCAGTAATAATCCCCTGCTCAGAATGTGCTTCACTAATAATAAAATACAACCCAATATTTTTCATAAAAAAACGAAGCGTGAGCCCCCTTTTAAGGTTTTTGTTTTTCAACAGAGTAAGATTGGTTTTGGATACATCATTATCTCTACTTTTGCATCTTTTTTTAGTTCGTTCTCTTTGCCTATTGCATCTGCAACAACAATCATTCCATCAGAACAACTTTTTATTGTAATTGTATTTGTATGCCTTAAAATTCCTTTTTTTATTTTTGTTGTATTTAGTTTTCCAACATAAGGCTCGCGAACAATAAATTGAAATTGCTTTTTTTCTTTTGGAAGAACAGTGCCTCCTGCTCCACGACACCATGCAGTTGATCCTGCTGCTGTACAGACAAGCACTCCACTGCTTTTTTGATGTTCTGTTTTCTTTCCAGCAATGAGAACATACTTTGCAACATCATAAGGCTTTTTTTCTCCAATATAGTATTCGTTTGTACAAGGCTCTATTTCTATTCCGTTTATTTTTGCAATAAGACGCCAAATTTTTTTTGGCTTTATTTTTTCCTGCGCTATTTCTTTTAGTTTTTTTTCCAGCATCGCTGGAGTTGTTTGCGAAAAGAAACCTTCTGTATTTTTCGGATTTGCATTGACACAAAGGAAAGGAATTGGATCTACTGTATATTGTGCAACTTTTAGAAATGTGCCATCTCCTCCTACTATAATAATCAAATCTCTGCCTTTAATAATTTCATGATATACTTCTAAACGGGAAACAAGGCGAAATAGGATTTTTTGTTTCGTCAGAACTGCAATCACAGCTTCAACACTTTTTTTCTCTTCTGCAT
Organism: Candidatus Woesearchaeota archaeon; assembly: GCA_023267795.1. GTDB lineage: Archaea > Nanobdellota > Nanobdellia > Woesearchaeales > DSVV01 > JACRPI01. The sequence continues at coordinate 2,995 of JAHFMP010000051.1, forward strand.
TATAACTCATTTTATGCACAACAAGAACATTTTTAATTTTCTTTTCCACTTTTGCTTTGTTCATGAAAATTTTTAGTGAGAAACTATATATAAATATTCTGTCTAAACTATCCGATCTACCAAATATTTAAAAAGCATTATTACTTCTTTCAGTAAATGGCAGAATTTGCGTATGAACTTAAGATTCCAAAAGAGCGGATTGCTGTTCTTATAGGAAAACAAGGAGAAACAAAAAATCGCATTGAAAGTGCACTTGGCATCCATCTTCACATAGACTCTCAAGAAGGAGACATTTCTATCCAAGGAAGCGATGCTCTCCAATTATATATTAGTAGAGATATTGTTCGTGCAATTGGAAGAGGGTTCAATCCTGAAATTGCACTGCTTCTCTTAAAGCCAGATTATGTCTTTGAACTGCTTGATATTACACGATATGTCAAAGAAAAGCATATCCTACGCATAAAAGGAAGAATTATAGGGAAAGATGGAAAAGCACGACTTGTTCTTGAAGAATTAACAATGAGCAACATCTGCATATATGGAAAAAGCATTGGCATTATCGGAGAAACAGAAAATATTAGTTTATGCAAACGTGCATTAGAGTCACTTCTCCAAGGAGCACCACACGCTGTTGTCTATAAGTGGCTGGAAAAAAGACGAAAAGAAATGAGAGTAAGACTTTAATTTATTTTGTTGCTTTTAACTTTCCTTGTGTTGGTTTAAGTGTTACGACAGTTTTTCCCTTTGCACCACTTGGATTCTTATTTCCTTTGTTTTGATTTGTTGCCATTCGTTATTCACCTCTATAAAACATTTTTACTTATATTCACTTCAGCCTTCCTGTTGCTGTTTTTCTTTTTGCTTCGAGAAAAGATTTGCCAGTGCCTGTATTTCTTGATTGATTTCTTTGTTTTTGTATATCCTTACGACTTTCTTGAATTTGCTCTGCGCGTGTCTTTCTCGATTCCATAGTGCTACTCACATTTCACTTTTATGCTCTTCTTTTTATTCCAGTATTAGCTCTACTACCATAGCCTGTTCCAGTACGTGCATTAACTTTAGCTGCTATTGCATCACGTTCTGCTTTGATACCTACCTCGTTCTTGTCTTTCCGTGCTGATCTAGTTGGTTCTTTTCCAATCTTTACCATTATCATTCACCTCCATTATTCTATGCTCTTCTAACTATTCCTGCTTTTCTTCCATCAGCAGTTTTTCCCTGTTGATTTTTTGGATTTGAAGATGCTGCTTTTTTATCCTGTTCATTTAGTTTCTTAGCTAATTTCCCTACTATCTCATTATTAATCATATCTGCTTGTGTTCTATTTTTTAATACCATTTATTTCACCCCTTGCTCGTTTATTATTCACTATATGGATTTTCTTTGTATGAACTTTTTCTTAACCCTGATTTATGATAAGTTGAACTGCTTGTGGTCCCCTTACCCCATAGTCTTGTTTGCTGCATCTCTTTTCTCAATTCTTCTCGTCTTTTTTTTGATTCATTCAAACTTGCTTCTGTGGCACGTGACATTTTTTCCTCTGTTTGACTGCACATTTTCTGTGAGATAACATATATAAATGTTTTGTTTATCTATTTCTTTTTTTGTTCTCTAAAAACAAATTCATTACTGACTCAGCACAAAAAAAATAAAATTTCAAAATGTTTTTAAGTATGAAATTCTTAAAAAAAGACATGGCATGGTTTTTGAGAAAAATTCACACTAATCTTGTTTGCAGGTGGCAGGAATTTTGGACATTCAAAATCAACATTCTTATTACTGTTATGAATACATGCCTTGAAGTTCTTATGTGGTTTTTTCTTGCAAAGATTATTGACCCATCTACTCTTGGCTATGATGGCATAGGCTACATGCCTTTTATTCTCATAGGAAGTGTTGCTATTTATTTTGTCGATAGTGTCGGAGCAAGCTTCACAGACAAATTTAATGATGATAGCAGTAACGGTATTTTCAAGTTGGTGTATTTGTCTAATATGCACGTCAGCCAATACTTTCTCATTAATTTTGTGACAATGCTTGTTTTTGATATTTTTACTATTTTTATTCCTATGGTATTTGTCTATAGTTTTCTGATTCAGTACAGCGACACGTCAACACTTCTCTTTATGGGAACTGATAACTGGCTTACTATTGTGATTGGTCTTTTGATTTTTATCGTTGGTAATTTGGGATTTCAACTCATGACTGTTGGTGCAACGCTGTTTTTAAAGCATGGAAATCCTGTTGCGTTTTTCATGGAGCAATTGAACCGCTTTTTCTCTGGACAATATTTTCCAACAGCATTTTTGCCAGGCTTTTTAGGATTTGTGCCAAAAATTCTTCCAACAGCATATATCATTCTGATATGGAGAGAAACTCTGTTCCTGAATCATGTTTATTATCAAAAAGAAATGCTTAATTTAGTTATCGGCGGCCTTATTGTCAATCTCATTATATTTTTGCTGGGATTTTATCTCTTTTATTACGGGATACGACGTGCAAAACTTGAAGGAAGGTGGTTTTAATGAAACAACCTGTTATTCAAGTCAGGGATCTTAAAAAGGATTATTTCCAATATAAAGTTTTTTTTCCTGGAAAACTTCTGACAAAAGCATTGCGTGGGGTAAGCTTTGATGTTTTTCAAGGAGATTTTATTGGTCTTATTGGTGTCAATGGTTCTGGAAAAAGTACTCTCATGCGAACACTGACGACAAATTTAGAAAAAAATTCTGGAAAAATAACAATTCTGAGTTATGATATTGAAAAAGAGCAGGAGAGCATTAAAGAAAATATTTCATGGATGTTTGGTCAGGATTACTATGGCATTGGTTGGGCATCACTGGAAAAAAATATGCATCTTGCTGCTGCACTTATTGGGCTCTCCAAGCATGAAGCAGAAACAAGAATAAACACACTTCTTAATAAATTTCATCTTGAGGAAAAAAGAAAAGAAGATGTCTGGAGATTGAGTACAGGAATGCTTGCAAAATATTCTCTTGCAGTTGCATTATTAAAAAATCCAAAAATCCTTTTTTTAGATGAGCCATTGCTCGGGCTTGACACGTATGCAAAAGATGAGATTCGCGAAATACTTACTGAGTTGAATGAAAAAGGAACAACAATTATCTATACAGATCATCAGCTTCAGGAAGTAGAGAAAATCTGTAAACGATTGCTTATTATTAATCATGGAAAACTTCTCTTTGATGGATCTGTCAAAAAACTAAAGCAAATATACAGAGATACTAATGTCCTGAATGTTGTTTGCACTGGAACAAATATCAACAAAATACTATATCAACTCATGCAACAAAAGCAGTTTGTGGATTATGAGATTCTTGAAACAGAAGGAAATACACATACCCTAAAAATATTTACTGCTATTGATTCAAAAAAAACTGTTCTGAAGGTGACAGAAGCGTTGCAGTGTCATGGTTTTTCTGTAGAGCAGATGAATGCAGGATTATTAAGTTTAGAAGATGTATACCGGAAATTTTTAAAAGTAGATATCAATGAACATAAAGCTCGAAAATTAGAGAGTTTTGGAAGGATAAATGAGGATCCATTGAAGGAATTTGAGAAATTATTGCAGCATACCAATCCAAGAGTTCGGGCAAAGGCATGCAGAATTTTCTGGAAAAAGAATAAAGCAAAAGTGCAGCCAATACTTCTCGATATGCTATCAGCAACAAAAGACATGCAACAAGAGGCACTTCATGTTATCGGGCAAGTGAAAGATAAAAGTTTTACAGAACATGTCTTGCAGCT
>JAHFMP010000052.1 GCA_023267795.1 Candidatus Woesearchaeota archaeon
CTTTAGATAATGTTTATCTTGAATTTAAGGTTCGCTACACTGATTCTGAAAATGATTTTCCTGATATTTTAAGAAGTAGTGACGAAGATTGGAAAACTCAAGTAAGAGAGTATCTTCATGCTGTTGAAGGAACTGATGAGAGAGTTTGTGGATATGTAAATGCAGTTCAGTGGAATATTATGAATCCTTCTGTTTGTTATATAGATATGCTTATCTTTAATAATCTTGAATATGTTACTTCTCGTGTTGAAATAATACAAGATGGTTGTACATTCATACGAAAAGCAGAAGATATTTCAATAGGTGATAATCTTGAAATAGCAGTGAATAAAATTGTTGCAGCGTATGTAAAACAAACAGCAAATGTGGAGTCTATGCTTTTGAATTTAGGTGCTGGAGCATAATACCTTTATAGAATACAAAATTTCATTATCTATAAATACCAGAACACTATACTTTGCTTTTATGGTGAATGAACTTTCTTTTCACTCAACAGAAGAAATAGAGATTCCAAAGCAGGTTGTAGAACAGGTAATTGGTCAGGAGCAGGCTGTAGAAGTAATTAAAAAAGCAAGCAAGCAGAAGAGACACGTCCTTTTAATTGGTGAACCTGGAACAGGAAAATCATTGCTCGGCATGGCTCTAGCAGAACTTTTGCCAAAAGAAAATCTGATTGATGCAATTGTTTATCCAAATTCAGCAGACATCCATCATCCAATGATTAAAACAGTTCCAGCAGGCAAAGGAAAAGAGTTTGTTGAAAAAGTGAGAAACAAAAAGAAAGAGATGTTCACAGGAAAAAAATTATTTTTAGGCATTGCTGCATTGTTTGCAGTCTTTTTTCCGTGGTGGGCATTATATTATTTTGGAACATTGCACGGCTACACTGTCGGTGCAATTATTTTTGCAGCAGCACTGCTTGCATCACTATTTACAATTGGATTCTTATTTTTTGGATTGCGCATGACAGAAAAAGAAACAGAACAAGCGCCAAAACTTCTCATAGACAATGCAGAAAAAGAACGAGCCCAATTTTATGATGGAACAGGTGCACATGCTGGCGCACTTCTCGGTGATATTCTTCATGATCCATATCAATCAGGAGGCTTAGGAACACCGCCACATGAGCGTGTTGTTGCAGGGCTTATTCATAAAGCACATCAGGGAGTTTTGTTTGTTGATGAAATAGGAACATTAAAACAAGAAACCCAGCAAAATCTTCTCACTGCGCTACAGGAAGGAAAATTTCCAATAACAGGGCAAAGCGAATTTTCAGCAGGAGCAATGGTCAGGACAGATCCTGTACAGTGTGGTTTTATTCTTGTTGCAGCAGGAAACATGGGCAACATCAAAGGCATGCACCCTGCATTGCGAAGCAGAATTCGCGGATATGGCTATGAAGTATTTATGAATGAGCGCATGCCAGACACAGGAGAGAATATAATGAAACTTGCTCGTTTTGTTGCACAGGAAGTGACAAAAGACAAAAAAATTCCTCATTTTGAGCGAGAAGCAGTGCAGGAAATTATTGAAGAAGCAAGAAGAAGAGCAAACAAGAGTAGGTATCTTACACTGCGATTGCGTGATCTTGGTGGATTAATAAGAGCAGCGGGAGACATTGCAGTTGCAGAAAATGCACTAATTGTCTCAAAAAAGCATGTCCTTGCAGCGTATGATATTTCCAGAACATTGGAGCACCAGATTGCAGACAAAGAGATTGAAGATAGAAAATCCTATGAAATTATTTTAACAAAAGGAGTGCGAATTGGCAGGGTTAATTGTCTTGTCCTTATCAGTTCAGTGAGTGCAGAAGAGCAGGTTTCCGGAATTGTTCTGCCAATTGAAACACAGGCAAGTTCAGCAGCAGATCATTCCACTGTAGTTGTCAGTGGCAATGTTGGCCAGGCAATGCGGGAAGCTGCACAGAATGTCATTGCAGTTTTGGAAATGTTTTTTGGAAGCAAGAAAAAATATGCGTATTATGTTCAGTTTTTGACAGCATATAAAATAAAAGGAAATGATACTGCAACACTTGCAATTGCAGCAGCGCTTGTCTCAACTCTTCAAAAGATTCCTGTAAAACAGGACGTTGCAATCACAGGAGGCCTTTCTGTAAGAGGAGATGCATTGCCAGTAGACAATATCTCAGAAAAAGTTCATGCTGCAGTGGAAGGAGGAATGAAAAAGATTCTTGTTCCTGCTGCAAATTTGGCAGATATTCCAATGGACAAGGAGTTGCTCAGCAAAGTCAAAATTGTGCCTGTTGTTTGCTTGTATGATGTATTGCATGAAGCATTGGACTGGAAAGGAAAAGAATCGCAGTTGAAGAAATTGAAGAAGTAGTAAAAGTAAAGAGAATTTTGCATAAAGAGCAAAGTTCTCTAAAGCAGTAATTTTACAAAACAATTAAATATGCTTAATTCTTTTTTTATTTTTATGGACCATAATGAAATTTGCGAACTTCGGGAAAAGATGCAAGGCAGGAGAATGACAAAACAGCGTGCCACTATCTTCACAATTATCAAGCAATATGAAGGAAAGCACCATCACGTGTATGATCTCTACAAGCTTGCAAAAAAGAAAGATCCGAAAATCAATCTTTCCACAGTATACAGGACACTTAATGAATTCAAAAAAGCAAATGTTGTTGAGGAACTGCATTTGGAACAGGAACATCATCATTATGAAATAAAGGAAAAGAAAGAGCATCAGCATTTGATTTGCGAGAAATGTGATGCAGTAATCGAATTTTCAATGCCCACGAAACCACTGAAAGAGCAGCTTGCAAAACAGTATGGATTTTTCATCAAAAAAATGCACGTCAATGTGAGTGGTATTTGCAGGAAATGTAGAATTCATTAAAGGGTTCAACCACAACATTTAAATAGAAAACTATATTTCTTTATTGCAAAATGTTTGCAATAAGGAAAATTATAATGAAACAACATGTTCAAATATTTACTCTTTGTTTTTTGTTTTTATTGTTTGCGGGAACAGTGGCAGCAGAGCAATACAATATTAAACTCGCAACAAATCCAGAAAAAATTATTGCCAGGGACAATCCGTTTGCACACTATGACGATTTAGGTCCTTTGCCTTCGCTTGCTGTTTCTGTAAAAGACAGTGCAGGAATTTCTGCAAAAGATGTTACGATTACAATAACTATAACGCATGTGGATAATCTTCTTCTGCCAACTGGTTTTCCTTGGATAGAAGGCAAGGAATTATACTCAGTAACAAGTGATGAAGAAAATGGCATACTTGAAATAACAGGACTTCTTTTTCCATTACGAGGGCAATATGCTGTCGATGTAAATGTTCTTGACAGTACAGGAAATCAGCAGAAAAAACAATTTATTCTGGATGTTGCTGAACCATTCAAGCAATCTACATTGAATGCAATAATTTTCATTGCAGCATTAACTATTTTTGGATTTATTGTTGGGATTGTGTTTGGCAAAGATATTCTCCTAAAAAAGAAAGCACAAAGCAGTTTGTTTGTATTGTTGTTTGTTTTGAGTATAAGCCTTGTTGCTTCTACTTTTGTTCTTGCACACAGTGAAGAAGAGATCGGGCAATCAGGTATTGTTCATTATGAAGATAGCCAAGTCATGTTTTATACAATTCCTTCACATCCTGATATTGGCACTCCAACAACATTTATATTTGAAGTAAATGATGAAAATGGCATGCCTGTCAACAATGCAGTTGCATCTATTGAAATTGCAAACGAAGAAGAAGGATTTGTTGTTTTGGAAACAGAATTATTTTCCCAGACAGGAACATTCAACTTCAATTATGGCATTTTTGATGGTGCTCCACATATTGTCACAGTTCATGTCAAACCAACAGAAAAATCTTCAACACAGTTTGCAGCTATTGAAAGAGCCTATGGTTTTGCAGCAGAAGCGCATAATCCTCCATTAAGCGCAAAGCTCATTGCAACTACAGTGATGCTCGTGTTTATGGTATTTGGTTTTATTATTGGAGTGAGTGTAAGACGCTGGTGCAAAAAATGTTCTGATATTGAAGGTGGTTCTCATGACTAAAAATAAGTATATGAATGTCTTTGGCTATGACCTGAAGTTAAGTGCAGTTACAATGATTGCTGTTATATTTATTATGGTGCTGGTATTTTTAGCTCTGTTGCTTTTTAGTCCATGGCCTGCATTGCATGATCCAACACACTGGATCAGACATAGTTTAGCATTTATTCCGTGCCATTGAAGGATTTTTTATTTACAAAAAGTGTCCTATTGACAGAATTGACTTTGGTTAGCTTCATTTATTTCTTAGAAATTCAGACGATAAATGGTTTTCTACCACTGGTCATTGCTCGCTTCGCTCGCGAGACCAGTGAAAAGCTCAGCTTCTATTGAAGGGGTGATAAATTTATATATTTTTGTATCAAGAAATAATCTTTACACTTCCATGATACTTCTGAATCAATTAATGGGGAAGATGCTTCTCTTACTAAATTTTGACCTCGTTCTACGAGTTTATTTCATCTTTCATTTCTTTCATAAAATCTTTTGGCCTTTCTGACCATTTTTCTTTTACTAATCTTAAAAGATAATCTGAAATTTTTTTAGGTATTATTTTACCATATTTATTTTCAATTCTCGATAATTGTTCATAAACCCAGAATCTCCACAACGCTTTGCCTTCCTGTTCATGCAATTCCTTTTTTATTATTTCCCAGTTTAGGCCTCCTGCAATTAAGATACGGCAATCATCCACATCGTTTTCTCTATCTGTAATGGACTTAAACAAGAACAGATCCTCATTGGAGACTAATTTAATTTTTAATTTGCCAAATTCTTGATAGTCTTCAGCCCTCATCTGCATTTCTTTTGTTACTTCAATTTGGTTGCATACATCTCTAATAAAAACATCTATTCTCTTGTCATTCTTCAGAAAAATAGTGATCGGCATTTTATAAAAATTCTTAGAAAAATTTTCTTCATGGCAAGTGTACCCCAATGTAATTAAAGTTTTTTTTAAATAGACATATTCTTTTTTAGTGAGAATAACCAAATCTATATCCCTAGTTATTGCTTTTATTCCTTTTAATGACATATTGCAACCACCGATTAAGAAAATAATGATTGGTTCTATTGATCTGGTGCCAATTTCTTCCAATAATTGAATAATATCCTGCTGGCTGAATTCTTTCATGTTATTATCCATTTGATTTCATTCCCCATTTGACATCATATTGTTGAAAAAACTCTTTTAATTCTTTTTCTTTAATCAAAGGAAATATCTCTGTCTTTTCCTGTTTTAATATTCTTTTTAAATCTTCTAATTTATTTAAACAATCATATTCTTGAGCTAAGTCGGCTATTTTTCTTTCATTTAATTTATGTTTTAAATAAAAAGTTAACGCTAACATTATTTCACGAGCATGATTAATCTCTAAAATACTATGTATAAATATTTCTTCTTTACTCAGTATTTTTTTAGGAAAGTAATTACAGAATATGTTTAAATACATTGGAATTTCTAATTCAGAATAGCGGCTGAAGCCAGTTAAGATTCCTACTAGTTCTTCTTTTTTTTGTGTTTCAAATAACATTCTTTCTTCAAATTTCCACAGAATATTAACTTTTTTTTCTGAAAACAGCCTTAATTCTTTTAAAAATTCTTCTAGGAGAAGATACATTTTCGGATTAAAAGCAATCAGATGATTTTTTTTTCTTACTAATAATCCTCTTCCTTGCAGTAAAGCCATTCTATTTTGAATTGCTTTCACTGAAGTGTTAAGATTTTTGGCAATTATTTTAGTGGTCTTGGGACTAAAAACGCAAAATCCTAAAATTCTTACATTTAGACCACTTAAGAAATTTTCAAAATCAAATCTAGGTTCGGTGTTAATTAATTTAATTAATTTTTGAACAGGTGAAACCTCGTTAGGAAAATACCGAACTACATTGCCTTTTCTTTCTTTTTTACAGAATCCATGGTTAGCTAAATGCCCTAAAATACTGGAAACCCATGAAACAGAAATGTTTGTATTCTCACTAATAGTTTTAAGACTATCGTGTCCAGTAATGAGACTTATTAAAACCCTTACTCCTGGTTTACTTAACATAGTTCCATTTAAAACAAAATACTTTATAAACTTTTTGGCATATTATGGATTTTTGAGGTTTAACCATGTTAATGCATCTCTCTCACCACTCGTAATATATTTTGAATTAAACTTGCTTTTTGATGCGCTTTATGCCTGGCCACCAATTGGATTTGCTTTGATTCAAATTCTTCTCTTTCTTGTGCTTCCTATGTCTGCGTCATGAATCTCTGTTTTTCCTTGCTTAGTGTGCTGGTCATGTGCAAACCAATTTCTTCACCACGCTGAGAAAACTTATTTCGTGCTTCTACTGTTCCACTAGCCATGTATTCTTCTTCAATAAAAAAGGAATGATCAACATTGCCATGATTAAAAATACGAATAATATTTGGATGAGAAAAACGTCTGAGTACTTCTACCTCTGCTTGAAGAATCTCTTGCAGAGAATGGCGACCTCTTTGGTCTGCTATTCGTTCATGAATCTCATTTGTCTTAAATACTTTGACAACAGTTGGATCACGACAATGTTCTCTTAAGGTAAGGTATGCTGTCCGTGAGCCGCCTTCTCCTATCTTTCTTATGATTTCGTAGCCAGGAATTTGCATTCTGGTGTACTCCATCACCTCAGAGGAAGGGAATCAATGAGAATTAATAAGGGTGTTTGTATAATTT